>URTA01000017.1 GCA_900550645.1 uncultured Porphyromonadaceae bacterium | reverse complement strand
TCTGCTTTTCAAGAAGTTGGGTATGCCTCTTTGTGGTTTAGCGGACAGTAATAAACGAGTATATGTACGAATACCGTGCCTCGAAAACAGCGAATGTCGTAACGCCTCGTCTAAAGGACTTGGTAGAAGAGCACAATGGCTCGCCCGTGTCATTTTGGGGTTGGTACAATGGCTTCAAGACGGTCAAAAGCGTTCTTGCGAGCCGGTCAGACATAGAGGTGGTATATTGGATTGACGGTTTGGGAGTAGACTGGATACCGTTTATCTGCTCTATTGTCAAACGGCATGAGCATGAGGGTGTGTATGTCAACGACATATATGTTGCCGCAAGCAAACTCCCCTCGTGTACATCTGTCAATAAGCAGGAGTTGCAGGAAGCCGCGCATGGTGAATTGCCGAAAATCGGCGATCTCGACAGTTTTGCCCATACACACAAGGCATACCCGGGGTATTTGGTGCAGGAGTTGAAGATGGTGGAGGAGGCAGTATGCAAAGTGCTCGGTGCTTATTCCGGGAAGAAGATCGCATTCGTTTCCGACCATGGTGTCTCATATATGCCGCAACTCGCAAAAGGTTTGCAGCTTGCAGGATATGAAACCGACCATGGAGGGCGTTGTGCCGTGTGCACAACCAGCTCACCTGTAACTGACGACAATTATGTCATACTTGAAGACGGCAAGACTGTTTGCGCGTTGAATCACGACTCCTTGTCAGGCAAGGTGAGTTTCGGCTTGGGCGTGCACGGCGGCGCATTGCCCGAAGAGGTGCTTGTGCCGATTATTGTAGTCTCGTCACAGAAGAACAGCGGCAGTTTCACGGTCAGCCTTGTTTCTAACGAGATTTCAGCAGCATCTCCATTGGTAAGGCTCTCAATAAAAGGATTGTCGTCAATTGACACTCCGACCCTCATTTACAATGACGTTCCTTATACACTGAATTTGGTCGGTCCCGGCATATACGAAAGCGAGCGGCTCAATCTTGTAGGTACATGCCGTACGGTATATGTTGAGGTCGGCAACTGGAGAAGTGCGGGAATGCAGCTGGTGGTTAACACGGGTGTTGAGGAGGAAGACTTGTTTGATTTCTAAAACGATAGATTATGGAAGAAGCAACTGCGCAGAAGATTCGCAACCAGTTTGAGGCGATGGCAATATACAAAGACCCCGTATCGACAAACAGCTTGTTTGCCGGGCGTAACCTGCCGTCGTTTGTGAAGGATTTCCTGCTCAAGCGGTTCATAAATGCCGACGGGACAGTAAAGCGGCATGAACTAACAGCGTTTCTCGACACGGTTATTCCGCAAAAGGACACGGACGTCAAGGAGCGTCTTGGCAACAGCGAGGAAGTCATGCTCCTGTGCCGTTTCCAAATCTATATCGACCTCGTGAGAGGCACTCGCCGTTTCGGAATACCCGACATCGGCATCAAGCTGAATGAGGGGGTAATACCGGAATATGTATATGCGAAGCATCGCGGAGAACTGGTGGACGGTGAAAAATGGGGCATTATAAAGCTGTCGGTGATACCGGACGATGATGGAAAGAAAAACCATGTCGAAATGGTGGACTACAAGCCGTTTAAGCCGTACAAGTCGGTTGATATGCAGTATTTGCGCGAGGCTCGCAAGGCATTCTCCATACACGAATGGATAGATGTGCTTTTGTCTGCCATGGAATATGACGCATCAGGTTTTGAGTCCTTGACGCAGAAGGTGGAATTCGTCTCCCGGTTGCTTATATTTGTTGAGCCTCGTCTGAACTGCATAGAGTTGGCGCCCAAGGGCACAGGCAAGTCTTTCGTGTTTGGCAACCTGTCTAAGTACGGGTGGCTTGTCAGCGGCGGCAAGGTGACTCGCGCCAAACTGTTCTACGACAAAAGCCGGCAGCAGAACGGCATAATGAAAAACCATGATTTCACCGCCTTTGATGAAATACAGACCATAATCTTCCAAGAACCTGCTGAGATACAGGCCGCGCTGAAATCATACCTGGAGTCGGGCAAGACAACGATAGACAACAATGAGTTTTCATCGGAATGTGGCTTGATGCTGATGGGCAACATACCGTTAAACTCATACCGCAGACCAATCAACTCGCGTTATTTTGACTCTCTTCCGATGTCTTTCAGAGAGTCCGCGCTTCTCGACCGCTTCCATTGCTTTATTGAAGGGTGGCTGTTGCCGCGAATAAACGAGGGTATAATCTACAAGGGCTGGACGCTGAATGTAGAATACTTCTCGGAAATCCTGCACTCGTTGCGTACACAGAATGTCTATGGGCTGGTATATGACCAAATAGTCGGACGGGACAAGGATGCAGACACACGAGATACCAAAGCGGTAAAGAAAATTGCTGTCGGCTATATGAAATTGCTGTTTCCTCACTGGACGACAGTTGAGGAAGTCGATATGAATGAGTTCAATGAATACTGCCTGCAGCCGGCGATACGCCGTCGAGGTATCATCAAGGAGCAGTGCAGCCTGATAGATGCAGAGTTCAAGTCTGAGATGCCCAGCTTTTGGCTAAAAAACGATTCTTGTACACACTGAAATAGAGGTATAAATATGTATCAATCTTTGAATCAAGAAAGTTTGCGCCGAATCAATAATATCGTCACAAACTTCAAGAACTATCCTGCGTATGCGGCTTATTCCATAAGCTCATATTGCTATGATTTTCGGAGCGGTGTCCATGCTCTTGAAATAAGCAAGAATGGCAGAGTCATTAACCTGTGGCTCTTTTGTCCTGACACAGAAGGCAATATAGGGTCAATAGCTGCTTATGGCTCGAATTTGGAAGGGCATTTGAGAGCAATTCGATCTACTATGACGGTGTTTGGTCTGCCTGTGGAGTCTGCCGAAATTGACCGATCCGGAATGTCGGATTATATCGACATCTATCTCAAATAAAAGAAGGCCGCGTTATATGGGTGTTAAATAGCCCATTTGGGTGGTCTGTAATTATCGGGTCAATTTCTTGCCGATGTCGGCAAGAATTTGACCCGTTTGGGGTGTGTCTGCGGGGTTTCGTGCCGCAGACGTGGGTCAGGGGCGGAGGAGGGTGTGGAGGTTGGACATCTCGATGGCGGCGACGGCGGCTTCCGCGCCTTTGTTGCCGAGGCTGCCGCCGGCTCGCTCCTGCGCTTCCTCGAGGCGGTTGACCGTGAGAACGCCGAAGATGACTGGCACTCCGCCGCGTGCGTTGATGTCGGCGATGCCTTGCGTCACTCCTTGGCATACGTAGCCGAAGTGGGGCGTGTCGCCGCGTATAACGCAGCCGATGACGATGACCGCGTCGGGGCGGAGCGCGTCGATGGCTGCTGCTGCGGCGTTGACGAGTTCGACTGTGCCGGGCACTTGCAGGCGGGTTATGTGCTCGTCGGCGACACCGGCGGCGTGGAGCGTGTCGATTGCGCCGTCGGTGAGCGCGACGGTTATAGGCGCGTTCCACCGGGCGGTGATGATGACGGCTCGGAAGTCGCCTCCGCGTGCCGGTTTGGGTATCTCGAGGGTCGTGCCCTCGGTGTTGAGTATGGTTGACATTCTGCGGTCGGTGTTACTTGTTTTCGGGCGTTGCGTTGCGGTTGCCGGCTGCTGTGCCTCGGGCGATTATCTTGGCCATTTCCTCGGAGATGCGTTGCTTCTCCTTGCGAGCCTTGTTCTTCTTGTCGGTCAGCGAGAGGCGGTGCAGGAATATCTTCCATTTGGGCTCCTGGAGGATGTCCTGGTCGATTATCTCGATGAGGGCGAGTATGTCTTCCTCAAGCTCGATAGTGCCGAGAGTGACGGCGTGAGGGAGAATGGCGTTGAGGAGGCGTTTTGCGCGTGGGCGCATCTGGCGTATGCGCATCATTATCTCTGCCATCTCGATTGTCATCTTGACTTCGCGGCGTGTGACGCGGCCTGTGCGTTTCTTGGAGAACTTGATGGCTTCGGCGTAGAATTTCATCGCGGCGCGGTATTCGCCTGACGAGGCCTGGAGCTGTGCGAGCTTGCGCAGCGAGTCTACGAGCTTCTCGGTGGCGGCGACCACTCCGGAGTTGACTTTCTCATAGAGTGCGCTGGTGTGTATCTGCTGCTTGGCGAGCAGGTCGATGGCTTTCTTGCGCGAGCGCAGCACGCGGGTTGATAGTTCCATTGCGAGGATGTGTGCCGGGGCGAACCGTTCGCTGTCCTCGGCGATGAGCTGGTCGAGCACGCGGAAGAGCATCTCGAGGTCTTTCTCGCACTGGCGGAAGTCCTTGAGCGAGAAGTGTATCTCTGTGAGGTCGAAGAGGACTGTCAGGAGCAGTGCGCGGAACTCGGTGTTCTCGAAGTCGGAGAAGTCGCGCATGGTGCGCAGGGCCTCGACGGTGCGTTCCATAGCGTCCATGAAGCGTGTTTCGCCCGCGAGCTGGCGGGCTGTCTGCCGGCAGCTTTCGGCTGCCCTCATGATTTCGGCGTCTGCCGGTATTTTCTCGACTTTAGTGTAGTCGAGTGGTAATTCCAAGAGAGTCATATTCGGGAGAAATTAATTGTTCGTACTGTTGTTGCGGGGAGGGATTTCATTTTGCGGCGTTTCGCTTGGCTGTCGCGCCGAGGTATCCGCCGTGGTGGCGTTTGGCGTATTCAGCTGTCGTGAAGCCGATAGCGTCCATCACGCCGACTACGAGGACATCGCCCATTACGGTCATCATCGTGGTTGAGGTGGTGGGGGTCAGCCCGAGGGGGCAGACTTCGGGTGCGCCGCCGGTGTGTAGCGTCACGTCGGCTCGGGCAGCGAGCTGGCTGTCGGCGTTGCCTGTTATGACGATAACGGGTATGCCCGGGTTGAGGTTGTTTGCCAGGTCAACGAGCTCGAGTATCTCGCGTGTCTTCCCGGAGTTGCTGAGCAGGAGCATGATGTCGTTTTGCTGCAGTATTCCGAGGTCGCCGTGCTGCGCTTCGGAGGGATGCAGGAACACGGCGGGGGTGCCTGTGGAGCAGAAAGTTGTGGCTATGTTCATGGCAATCTGTCCGGCTTTCCCCATGCCTGAGGTGACGAGTTTGCCGCCGCGCCTGTTGACGTGTTCTACTATCATGTCCACGGCCCTCTGATACCCGTCGGTGACGGGTATGTCGGTTATTGCCTTTGCCTCGGCGGCTATGATTTGGCGCATCAGTGTCTGCACTCTGTCGTTCATGGTGTTTATGCTGTGTTTGAGGTTGTTGTCTTGTCGGTTGTCTGTCGGTCAGGCTTCGAGGCTTCTGCCTTCGTAAGCCTGGAGCTGTCTGCGCCATTCGTCGCTTACGGGTGTTGACTTGTGCGTGTCTGGGTCGAAGCTGACCATCACTGTTTCGCATACAGACATCACGGTCATCTCGGGCATCTTGACGAGCATCTGCTGCAGGCGGAAGCTCTTGTCGCGTATCTCCATGCAGCGGGTGTACACCTCGATCTGGTCGCCGAATACAATTGAGTTGACGTATGCGCAGTTGACGTTGGCTATTACGGTGTCTACGCGCTTCCAGTCCATGGAATCGCCGCGCACGGCCTTGAAATAGTAAGCCTTGCCGGTGTCGTAGAATGAGAAGTATACGGTATTGTTGAGGTGTCCGAGGATGTCGATGTCGTTGAAGCGCACCATCACGGGCGTGTGGTGGCGGAATAGGGAGATGTCGGGTATGTTGTCAGTTTTCATTCTATATGTTCAATGTTTCTGGCCGTGTATATGTTCATTGCCGCTGTGGCGTGCTGCCGGCGGGGCTGCCTCCGATGAAGCGAATTTCCGTCACGACGGTGCTGCCGAGCGTCTTGTTGATTGAGGTGGCTATCGCCGAGCGCATCATTGTCAGCTCGTTGCGCAGCGAGGGCTTCTCCACGGGGACGTGCATCACCGCTCCCCGGAAGAACGGTTTGCCGGTCATCGCGGCGATGTGCTGTCCCATGACCCTGGGCCAGAGTGCTTCGGCGCGTCGGCGCAGCAGGTCTTCCTGCAGCTCGCACTCGTTGATGGCCTGTTCGAGCACTTCGCGAAGGCTCTGCGGTTCTGTGCGTTTCATGGCTGCGTGTCGGTTATTGGGGTGAACGTGCCGTCCTCGACCTGCCACATGCGGTATTCGCCGCCTATGCTTGCGACGGTTTCGTCGAGGTGCTTGCGGTTGGTGTCGGTGACGAGTATCTGCCCGAAGCGGCCGTGGTCGCTGACGAGGCTCATGATGCGTGCTACGCGCGAGGCGTCGAGCTTGTCGAAGATGTCGTCGAGCAGCAGCAGCGGAGTCTTGCCGGTGTGTGCGCGTATGTAGTCGTAGACGGCGAAGCGCAAGGCGATAGTGAATGTCTTCATCTGCCCCTGGCTGCCGATGCTGCGCATCGGGTTGTCGCCGAGTGTCATGTCGAGGTCGTCGCGGTGCACGCCGGCAGAGGTGTATCCGAGCGACTGGTCGCGCAGTCGGTTGCGGTCGAACAGTTCGCGCAGCGAGGCGTCTGTGAGGCTGCTGCGGTATCCGACGGCTGCCAGTTCGCCGTCGGCTGCTATGGCAGTATAATGCGAGGCGAAAGAGGCTGATATTTCCTCTGCCCAGTCGTGCCGCCGCTGATATATCTGCACGGCAGCGTCCTCCATGGCCTGTTCTATCGACTCGTACAGCAGCGTGTCGCTCACTCCGGCGCGGAGCATCGAGTTGCGGGAGGTGAGGGCGCGGTTGTAATGCATCAGCAGCGGCAGGTATGAGGTGTCGGTCTGCGAGATGACCATGTCCATGAGGCGGCGGCGTTCCTGCGCCGAGCCGCGTATCAGGTCGGAGTCGTCAGGCGACACTGTCACTATCGGGAAACGTCCGATGTGGCTGGAAATGCGGTCATACTCCTTGCCGTTGAGCATCAGCTTCTTGCCACGTCCGGCGACTATTCCGCAGCTCACGGTGTCGCTGTTGGCGTGTCCGGTGTCATAGCCCCCCTTGACCAGCAGCCCGGAGCAGCCGTGGCGTATTAGCGACGACTCGGCGACGCTGCGCACCGGGCGCGTGAAGCTGAGGAAATGCACCGCCTCGAGCAGGTTGCTTTTGCCCATGCCGTTGGAGCCGAGCAGGCAGTTCACCCCGGGGCAGAAGTCCATGTCCGCCTCGGCGATGTTCTTGAAATCAGTTATGACCAGATGTTGCAGCCACATGGTGTGTATTGGTTTGCCGTGCCTTGGGTCAGTCCTTCTCGCCGTAAGCGAGGTCGCCTGCGTCGCCGAGGCCCGGTACGATGTAGCTGTGTTCGTTTAGGCTTTCGTCTATCGCTCCCGTCCAGACGGTGGTCTTGTCGGCGGGGAAGTGCTCACGCACGAAATCGATGCCCTGCCGCGAGGCGATGACGGAGGCCACGTGTATGTGCGCCGGGTTGCCCTTGGTGAGCATGGCCTGGTATCCCAGCAGCATCGAGCTGCCGGTGGCGAGCATCGGGTCAACGAGCAGCAGCGTCTTTCCCTCTATTGAGGGTGAGGCGAGGTATTCCACCACCACGTCGAAGTCGTCCCCCTTCTCGTGGTAGCGGCGGTACGCGCTCACGAATGCGTTTTCGGCGCGGTCGAAGCAGTCCAAAAATCCCTGGTGGAGCGGCATGCCGGCACGCAGGATAGTCGCGAGGACGAGCTGCTCGTCGCACTCCTGGCATACGCACTTGCCCAGCGGAGTCTGTATCTCGGTGTTGCGGTAACGCAGCTGCTTCGAGATTTCGTATGCCATGGCATGGCCGATGCGCCGCAGGTTCTCGCGGAAACGCAGCGGGTCTTTCTGTATGCCGACCTCTCGCAGCTCGAGCATATATCGGCTGACGAGGCTCGGGGTATCGGCAAAGTTGATTACTTTCATAATGTGCATAACTTATCAACGTACAAAAATAGGAAAAAATACGGAGATGTGCGATACCCTCCCGAAAAAACGCCTTTCTCGCGGGTTTCGGCGACCCTCTCCGCGAGCCGCCGCGCCAGCCAACTGCCACAACGGAAACTGGCCAACTGCCACAGTAAAAATCGGCCAACTGCCACAACGCGATGCATATTTCCTTTGGTAATCAGTCGGTTGCCGATTTGGACAAAGTGGGGCGATTTTGATGAAAAAACAGTCCGGAAAAACAATCCGGACTGTTGTGTAATTCAGTTATGCGTGCGGGTCAGAGGGCCTTGCCGTCAGAGCCGAGCACGTTGATGATCTTGTGCTTGTAGAGGCGTTCCATCTCTTCGCGAGCCGGGCCGAGGTATTTGCGCGGGTCAAACTCGCCGGGCTTGTTGTTGAGCACCTCGCGCACAGCTGCGGTCATTGCCAGGCGGCTGTCGGAGTCGATGTTGATTTTGCATACGTCCATCTTGGCGGCCTTGCGCAGCTCGTCCTCGGGGATTCCGATAGCGTTGGGCATCTTGCCTCCGTACTTGTTGATTGTGTCGACGTATTCCTGGGGCACAGACGATGAGCCGTGGAGCACGATGGGGAAGTCGGGCAGTTTCTCCTCGACTTTCTCAAGCACGTCGAAAGCCAGTGGCGGCGGCACGAGGCGGCCGGTCTCCGGGTCGCGCTTGCACTGTTCGGGGGTGAACTTGTATGCGCCGTGCGATGTGCCGATTGAGATAGCCAGCGAGTCGCAGCCGGTCTTGGTTACAAACTCGATAACCTCTGCGGGGTTGGTATATGTGTGGTGCTCGTGGCTCACCTCATCTTCTACACCGGCAAGCACGCCGAGCTCGCCCTCTACAGTCACGTCATGCTGGTGCGCATATTCCACGACCTTCTTGGTCAGAGCCACATTCTCCTCAAACGGGAGCGCGCTTCCGTCGATCATGACAGAAGAGAAGCCGTTGTCGATGCAGTCCTTGCAGAGTTCGAAAGTGTCGCCGTGGTCCAAGTGGAGGGTTATCTGGGGGTGTTCCCAGCCGAGGGACTTGGCATACTCCACCGCGCCCTGTGCCATGTAGCGCAGGAGGATAGGATTGGCATAGTTGCGAGCACCTTTAGATACCTGGAGTATCACCGGCGACTTGGTGTCGGCGGAGGCCTTGATTATGGCCTGGAGCTGCTCCATGTTGTTGAAGTTGAATGCCGGTATGGCATATCCACCATGTACGGCCTTGGCGAACATCTCGCGGGTGTTGACCAGGCCCAGTTTCTTGTAATCTACCATAGTACTTATGTCTTTCGTTGTCTCGTTTATCCTCATAACAACAAGGACACGGCAAAGTTAACAATAAATAGTTGATAAGCCGCTCCTTTTTTCATCTTTTTCTTCGCAGAGATAGTTTTGGCGGCAAAACCGGCTGCCAATATTCTCCCGTTCGGGTAGTTTTCGCACAGCGGCAGCAGTGTTTGCCGCAGGCATGGCTCCTCGATTTGCCAGCTCGCGTATTTTTTCGTATTTTTGCCGAAACAACGGTTTTCGCTATGAAAATATTCAATTCCGAGAAACTTCGGGAAATCGACAAGGCGACGTGTGAGGCTCAGCAGGTAGATTCTGTCGAGCTGATGGAGCGTGCCGCCTCTGCCGTTTCCTACGAGATAATATCACGCTTCCTGCCGGGGCAGCGCATCGTGGTGGTCGCCGGCCCGGGCAACAACGGTGGCGACGCGCTGGCGGTGGCGCGGATGCTCATAGAGCAGGGATACCGCAAGGTTGAGGTCTTCCTCTTCAATGTCACAGGGCGGCTGAGCCACGACTGCGAGGTGGAGCGCAAACGCCTCATAGCCCTCGATGCCGTGGACTTCACTGAAATCGAGCGTGAGTTCAACCCTCCGTACCTCAGCGAGGACGATGTGGTCATCGACGGTCTGTTCGGCTCGGGGCTGAACAAGCCGTTGCAGGGTGGCTTCCGTGCTGTTGCGCGGCTCATCAACGAGTCGGGGGCGTATGTAGTGTCGATTGACGTGCCGTCGGGGCTGTTCGGGGAGTGGAACGACAATGTGGTATTGCGCGATGTGGTCCATGCCGACCTGACGCTTACGTTTCAGACTCCGCGTCTGTCGTTCTTTTTCGAGGATAACGAGCAGTGTGTGGGCGAGTGGAAGATACTTGACATCGACCTGGACGAGGCCACGATACGCAAGACACAGGCGGACTTCACGCTTGTGGAGGCCCGCAACGTGCGTCCGCTGCTGCGTCCGCGCCGTAATTTCACGGGCAAGCGCGACTACGGCTCAGCCCTGGTCATGGCCGGAAGCCTCGGCATGATGGGGGCGGCGGTGATGTGCGCTCGCGCCGCGCTGCGTTGCGGCGCAGGCCTCGCCACTGTACATTCTGCGCGTTGCGGCATGCCGGTGATACAGACGGCTGTGCCGGAGGCTATGTTTGAGCCGGACAGCAGCGAGAATTTCATCTCCGACATGAGCGTGCACCACAATCACCAGGTGGTCATGGCGGGGCCGGGAATTGGCACGCGCGAAAAGACTGCAAACGCCCTCGCCGACCTGCTCAAGAAGGTGAAGTCGCCTCTCGTGCTCGACGCTGATGCGCTGAACTGCATAGCGCAGCACCCGGAGATGCTTCCCCTGCTGCCGCCGCAGACGGTCATCACGCCTCATCAGGGCGAGTTTGACAGGCTCTTCGGAGAACAGCAGACGGCAGAGCAACGCCTGAAGAAAGCTATCGAGATGGCACAGTACTACAATATAATAATAGTGCTCAAGAGCCACCATACGGCGATAGTGCGTCCCACAGGGCGTGTCTATTTCAACTCGTCGGGCAATCCGGGCATGGCGACAGCCGGCGCGGGGGACGTGCTGACGGGAGTCATCGGCGCATTCATCGCGCAGGGCTACCGCCCCGACCTGGCGGCGACCATAGGCGTGTACATTCACGGCCTCGCCGGCGACTTGGCCGCAAGCGAGATAGGCCAGTTCGGGGTCATAGCGTCCGACATCTCCGACCACCTCGGACGCGCCATAAACAAAGTCATAAACTCCAAGTAACAGCAGTCCAAAACAACGATTTCCCATGAGAACATTCCACAGAATACTTGCTGCTGCCGTGACGCTGCTGTGCACAGCGGCGTTGCCGGCCCAGCAGACACAACGCCTCACTGCCGACCGCCACAACGAGTACGGCCTGGTGTATTCGCTCCCCATAACGTCGCTGTCGGTCAACGTCACTGCCGTCAAGACGGTGGAGCGTGCCGGCAAGTACCGTCAGTATGCCGCCAAATGCCTCGGCATAGACAATGTGGTGGCTGAAGACCGCACACGCTGGGAGATAACGGGCGTGTCGGTGACACCCTTCGGCGTGGCTTACGATGACAACCAGTACCTTATGCAGCTCAAGCCGGGAGCGTCCACGTTCATCTCTGTTGATGACAACGGCATGCTGCTCGCCATAAACACTGATGCCGACGCTCCAGAAGCCCCGGAAACGGGGACGGCCGTGGTCTCATCGACGCAGCAGGATAACGATGCCGACGAGTACCTGCAGTATGTCAACGAGGATTTCCTCGCCTCGCAGTCGTCGCTGAAACAGGCGCAGATGCTCGCCGAGAGCATCATGGAGGTGCGCGACGCGAAAATCGCCCTCACGCGCGGCACTGCGGACAATATGCCGACCGACGGCAAGCAGCTTGAGCTGATGCTCGCCTCGCTGCGCCGTCAGGAGGAGTCGATGACGCGAGTTTTCACCGGCGATGTGTATACGGAGCAGATCAACGCCTCGTTCACGTTCACTCCAGGCGAGGACGGCCGCACGGTGCTGACCCGTGTGAGCGACTACGACGGTTTTACCGATGCCGACGACTATGCCGGCGAGCCGCTGTACATATCTGTCAAGGTGACTGACAAAGCGGAGCTGCCTACCGACGAGAAAGGGGAGGTGAAGAAGCTGCCGCGCGATGCGGTGATGTACACTATCCCCGGGCGTGCGCAGGTGTCGCTCACTTGGCGCGGCAAGACTATATGGTCGGGCGAGTTTGACATGGCGCAGTATGGCGTGCAGTTCGGCCTCAACCCGTCGCTGTTCACCGACCGCAAGAACCCCTCATACGTCATTTTCGACACCGCTACCGGCGGCGTGCGCAAAATCGGGCAGGTGTCCGACCTGGGCAAATGACAGGCACTGCATTTGACGGCATGCAGCAGCCCTCGGCGCTGACGCTGCGGCAGCTCACCGGCTATGTCGGCAACGTGCTGCGCATGTCGCGGCAGCTGCAGCAGGTGTGGGTGGTCGCCGAGATGAGCGACGTGCGCACCTCGGGCGGCCATTGCTACATGGAACTCGTGGAGAAGAACGAGGCCGGGCAGACTGTAGCGAAGATTAGAGCAAACATCTGGAGCTCGACCTACGTAGGCCTTGCCGCGAAATTCCGCAAAGCCACGGGGCAGGTCATCGCCGCCGGCATGAAGGTGATGGTCTGCGGCAGCATCACTTACCATAATATATACGGACTCTCGTTCAACATCACCGACATCGACCCGGCATACACCCTCGGCGACATGGAGCGCATCCGGCGCGAGATACTCGAGCAGCTTGCGCGTGAGAACATCGCGGAGGCCAACAAGCAGCGGCTGCTGCCGATTAACCCGCAGCGCATTGCCGTCATCTCTGCTGCCGGTGCCGCCGGCTACGGCGACTTCTGCAACCAGCTGCATGCCAACAACGCGGGCTTTGTGTTCTATACGCACCTGTTCGGAGCAGTCATGCAGGGGGAGCGCACGGCGCAGTCTGTGATGGCGGCTCTCGAAGAGGTGGAAATGACCGTTGACCTGTGGGACTGCGTGGTGATAATACGCGGCGGCGGCGCAACGACCGACCTGAACGGTTTCGACGACCTCGACCTGGCACGGCGCGTGGCGCAGTTCCCGCTGCCTGTAGTTGTCGGCATAGGTCATGAACGTGACAAGACTGTCCTCGACTACATAGCGCACACGCGCTGCAAGACCCCGACGGCAGTCGCGGAGTTCCTCATCGAATCGCTTCGCAATGCCGCATCCACGGTGAGCAGCCATGTGCAGAATATAATAAGGTATTGCACGGAGCGCGTGCATGGTGAGGGGCAACGTCTCTCTGCCGCCGCCTCGATGATACCGACCATCGCGACTGCGCGTGTGTCGCAAGCCCGCACGCGCCTTCAGGCTGCGGCCTCGTTGCTGCCGGTGTCTGCGGCTGCATGCATCACCGCCGCCCGCAGCCGCCTCTCGACGATGCTTGCTGCCGCCGGCAATGCAGCGACCGCCAAAATTGCTATGCAACGCACGCGGCTGGATGCTGTCCCTGACCAGCTTTCACGGGCTGCGCAGACGGCGGTGGCACGGCAGACAGACCGCCTGTTGCGCCTCGACAGCCTCATCGACGTGCTCGACCCGCGAGCCACGCTGCGGCGCGGATATTCCATAACGCGCGTCGGCGGCAAAGCCGTCACCTCGGCAGCCGGCATAACGCCCGGAGCAGTCGTCACCACCGTCCTCGCGGAGGGGACGGTGACATCAACCGTAAACGAAACATCTCAAAACGAACAGATATGAATCCCGAAGACAAGCAACTGACATATAACCAAGCCGTGGCACAGCTCGAGGCGATAGTCGCCCGGATGCAGAGCGACGACTGCGACATCGACAAGCTGTCGGCATACACGCGCCGCGCCCTCGAGCTGCTGCGCCTGTGCAAAGAGAAACTCACCGCCACCGACGAGGAAATCAAGAAGTGCCTCGAAGAGCTTCAATAACCCTGTTTTGACCGCGAAAAAGCGGATTGTTGACCTTGAATAGTTAAATTGATGGGTTAAAATTCAGAGTTGAGCGTTAAAAGTGAACGGTCGGGCGATTTCGGACGAAAAAAATGGGGTCAAGCTATTGCGGCGCGGAGTTTTAAGCACTAACTTTGCAGCGTTTTTGATAGCAAACATGTTTTATTATTTTAATCATCAATCAAAATGAAGAAAGTAGCATTATCACTCGCTGTTATTGCAACACTCGCTCTCGTGTCTTGCGGTAACAAGGCAAAGCAGGCCGACACTGACACTCCCGTGGATACTCCCACAGTTGAGCAGGTAGTTGACACTCCGACTGACACTCCGACTGACAGCCCGAAGGTAGAGGAGAACACAGACAAGGCTACAGCTGACGCAGCTGCTCCCGCTGCTAACGAGGCAAAGCCTGAGACTCCTGCAAAATAATAGCGAGCAATCAGAAAGAACAATCGGTGTATTCCCCAACCGGGGTTTACACCGATTTCCGTATAATCACGGCAAGCAGGAAGTAGGGACACGGCGTGCCGTGTCCGAAGGGCGAGGATAGGCGACTATGATTTTGCGTGCATTGCACTGCTTGCCTCAAATGAAACTGACATGACAGAGATACCCGAAGACCTGCTCCACTGGGCAGACGAAATAGATGCAGCAGTCACTATCTGTGACGCTGACGCCAAAATACTGTACATGAACGACCGCTCACGTCAGACATTCGCACGCCACGGCGACATCATCGGCCACGACCTGATGCAGTATCACCCGCAGCGGGCGCAGGAGCAGATACGCCACATGCTCGCCACAGGCGAGACTAACGCTTATACCATAGAGAAAAACGGGCTGCACAAGCTCATATTCCAGACACCCTGGCGGCGTGACGGCAAGATAGCCGGACTCGTGGAGCTGTCGATGGTAATTCCGGCGGATATGCCGCATTACATACGTTGACGCATAACGACATACACACATGAAAAAACGTCTCCTCATATTCTGCACGCTGCTGCTTTCGCTCATCGGCACTGCTGCGGCGCAGAGCGACTATTACGCACGCAAGGCGCAGGGCTACCAGCGCGAAGCGGAGTATTACCAGAAGAAGGCTGACGGCTACCGCCGCGAAGCCGAATATTACCTGCGCAAGGCCGAGGGCTACCAGCGTGAGGCGGCATATTACACGCGCAAGGGCGACACTGACCGCGCCAAGACCAACAACCGCTGGGCCAGCGACGCGATGGACCGCTACAAGACGCAGATGCGCTGGGCTTCGGAGGCTAACGACAAGGCCGCCATGTACCTGCGCTGGGCCGCCGACGCCCTGAAAAAACAGTAGGAGGAAGCAAATGAGAAATGAATTTTATTTGCAAAGTAAATTCCGACTAATGGTAATGTGTTGATATTCAATTATTTTCTATTTGCGTTGTATATGGTTCTATGAGTACAAACTGGAAGGATAAAGCTATCGAAATTTTGAGGATGAGTTTAACGCCTATTCCGCACGAGTTAAGCGAACTTGACTGGAAAAGCGGTTTATCATCGAAGTCAGAGAGGCTGGCAAGGCATATTTGTGCGTTTTGCAATCACACTGGCGGAGGATTGTTTGCTTACGGTGTAAATGATGATGCCTCGTTTGCCGTATTGAGCAAGGAGCAAGTAGAAGCCATTGTTTGTACGCTCGGAAATATTGCGCACAATAATTTGTCTCAGTCTATAGATATAGACCATGCTGTCTTGGATTATGATGGTCATGCTGTTTTGTTTGTTTACGTTCCAGAGCAAAAGGAGAAGCCTATATTTTTGCGCGGCAAGGATTACCAAGAATCTTATTGTCGGGTTAATGGGCAAACCCGCAAGATGTCGAATTTGCAGGTTCGTAATATTATAGCGTCGTCACAAGGGGTGAGCAGTGAAGAACGAATTGCCAAGAAGGGGTTGACCAAGCGGGAAGTAGTCGGTATGCTTGACTGTCAGGCTTTTTTCAGCCTGTTGGGGCGAGATATTCCAAAGAGTGATGATGCCATACTCTCTCGTCTAAGTGAATACGGATGTTGTTCCGGAGAATTAGATGATTGGGATATTACGAATCTTGGAGCAATCTTATTTGCGAATAACTTGGATGATTTTGGGGAATTGGCCAATAGAAAGGTGATAATACGTAAGTATGCGTCATCAAACAATCGGGATTTGCTTTTAGAGCATACGGAAAAGAGAGGTTATGCGTCATGCTTTGAAGACATTGTTAAACTGATTGTTAAGCTGGTTTCTACTGAAAGCATAGGAGCATTGCGGGAGTATGTGCCAGCTTATCCGATGGTTGCTATTCGAGAATTTGTTGCCAATGCATTAGTCCATCAGGATTTTGATGTGTCGGGTATACGCACCTCTGTTGAAATTTTTTCAAACAGGATTACTATAACAAATCCCGGGACTCCGTTGAACGATATAAATCGCTTGATAGACCTGCCTCCAAATTCACGAAATGAGAAATTAGCGCAATTGATGTTCTTGCTAGGATTATGCGAGAGGAGGGGAAGTGGAATTGACAGGGCGATATGTGCAATTGAACAGATGTATCTTCCTGCCCCTAAAATTGCAAAAGAGGAGCAATGTACAAGGGTTACGCTTTTCCCTCATAAGGAATTAAAGAAGATGACGCGACAGGAAAAGGTTGATGCGTGCTATCAACACGCATGTTTGATGAATGAAGATGGCAATGCTCTGAACAATATGTCGGTGCGTAAACGATTCAACCTTAACAAGACCCAGTCTTCTGTAGCATCAAGAATAATCGCGGATACTCTTGAGGCCAACCTCATCAAGGTGGCAAATGCGGACATCGTGTCAAAAAAGCTCATATCATATTTGCCTTATTATGCTTAGTCTGCGTCGGCTTTAGAGTGTCAGATATTTAATCCTTGCAATAACAGGTTTGTGTGATTTTGTTTTTAGGGGGATTGTGACTAAATTTGCAGTCTAATCATAAACAGATACCGCTATATGAACCGCAAGCAGAAAATCGTGTTCTTTTCCGGCCTGGGCGTGGTCGTCGCCCTTATCGTGCTTATCATCGTGCTGCTGGTCAATGACCGCAGTGCTTCCAACTCCGGGGACGAGGACTCGCTTATAGACAAGTCGGAACAGGTGGACTCGTTGCAAAACGCTTACGACGAGCTGGAGCTGGTCAATGAGTACAAGGAGCTTGAGGCTGACTTCTCGCAGTATGAGGAGCAGCAGAAGTACCTGAAGAACGACACGCTGGTGCGCCAGTACAATGACGCGAAGAAGCGTGTGGAGTCGCTGCTCAAGGAGCTGAAGAGCGAGAAGCGCAGCAACCAGGAGAACCGCGAGAAAATCAAGCAGCTGCAGGCGGAGATAGCGACGCTGAAGGACATCGTGCGCCATTACCTCGAGGAGATAAAGCGTCTCGGCGAGGAGAACGAGGGGCTGAAGCATGAGATAGAGCAGGTGTCGGCACGCAACCAGGAGCTAAGCTCGCAGGTGACTGCCGCCAACGCGAGCAACGAGCGGCTGGCGCAGACTGTCAGTGTGGCCAAGAAGCTGAACATCACCGGACTGTCGATGACGGCATACAACAAGGGCGGCAAGCCAGAGAAGAAAATCAAGAAGGCTACGCAGTTGGGCGTGAACTTCACTGTAGCCCCTAACAATACGGCCTCTCCGGGAAAGAAGACATTCTATGTGCGAGTATTGTCGCCCGAGGGCAGCCTCGTGGGCGGCGGGCCGTCATTCACGATAGACGGAGCGCACGTGCAGAGTTCGGGGTCCAGACAGGCGGAGTATGACAACGGCGAGCTGCGTGTGACTGTATATGTCAACGTGTCGTCGTCGCTTACGCCTGGCAGCTATACCGTGGAGGCGTTCTGTGACGGCAACCGTCTCGGGTCGACGCACGTCACGATGAAGAATTGATTAATAGTCTGATTTGCTGTGGCTTGTATGCGGACAGGGTACGCCGTGTCCCTGCCCTGACAGCACAATTTCATTCGCGGTAATAGACGCGCTTGACACGCGGCGAGACGGAGGTGACAATTTCGTACGGGATTGTGCCTAGCACGTCTGCGAGCCGCTGCACGGGCATCTTCCTGCCGAATATCTCGACCGAATCGCCGACAGCGCAGTCGATGCCGGTCACGTCTATCATGCAAGCATCCATGCAGATATTGCCGACTGTGGGTGCGGGCTTGCCGTTCACGTCAACGCATATCGCGCCGCACCCGAAATGGCGGTTCATGCCGTCGGCGTAGCCGATGGGTATGGTGGCTATCACACTGTCGCGCTGCAGCACGCCGCGCCGCCCGTAGCCTATGGTCTCGCCCTTCTTCCAGTGTCGCAGGGCGATTATGACAGTGCGCAGCGTTGAGACGACGGCGAGCGGCTCTTCCACCTGCGCCGGCAGGGTGTTGATGCCGTAGAGGCCTATGCCGAGACGGACCATGTCGTAGTGCGCGTCGGGGAAACGCAGTATTCCGGCAGAGTTGAGGACGTGGCGGAGTATGCGGCGCGGATAGCGCGACTGCATATATTCAGTGTACCGGGCGAATCGGTCGAGCTGAAGCCGCGTGTAGTCGTCCATATCGAGGCAGTCGGCGGTGGCGAGGTGCGAGAACGCCGAGCGTATGGTTATGCTGTCCTGTCCGTTGACCGTGTCCATGAGTTGCGGCAATTCTTCCTCTATGAATCCCATGCGGTGCATTCCGGTATCGAGCTTGATGTGTACCGGATAGTCATGCACGCCGTTTTTTGCGGCTTCGCGTATCACGTCGTGCAGCATCTCCATGCTGTAAATTTCCGGTTCGAGGCGGTTGGCAAACATTGAGCGGTAGTTGACCACTTTTGGGTTCATGACCATAATGGGCATTGTTATGCCTCCGCGCCGCAGCTCGATACCCTCGTCGAGGACTGCGACGGCGAGGTATGCCGCCCCCTGTGCCTGCAGCGTCTTGGCAATCTCGTAGCTGCCGGCGCCGTAGCCGGAAGCCTTGACCATGGCTATCAGTCCGGTCTGCACTGGCAGGTGGCTGCGGAAATAGTTGTAGTTTTTGACCACGGCATCGAGGTTTACCTCGAGTACGGTCTCGTGTTTGCGAGCCTCGAGCATCTCGCACAGGCGGTCAAAGCCGTATTCCGGCGCGCCTTTGAGCAGGATAATTTCATTGGAGAAGTCAGAGGTGGAGAGGTTGCGCATCAGCTCGGCGGTAGAGGCAAAGCAGCGTGCGCTGTCGCCGAACATATCACGTGCCGCCACGAGTTCCGGGCCTACGCCGATGAAGCGTTGCACATGCATGGCGCGAACGAGGCGGCTTATGTCGCCGTACACGTCGCGGCGGCGCGACTCGTGTCGCAGGTCGCTGAGTATCAGCGTTGTTGTCCGGCCGTCAGCTGCGCGGCGGTTCATGAAGTCGAGAGCCGGCATCAGCGACCCGTAGTCGCTGGTGTATGAGTCGTATATCAGGGAGCAGCCGTTTACGCCCTCGCTGACGTTCAGCCGTGTGCCTATGGCGTGCAGTGCGGCAAACCGCGTGTGTATCGTCTCGCGGTCTATGCCGCGCAATAGCATATATGCCAGTGCGTTGAGGGCGTTCTCGATGTCGCTGTCGGCAGTGAATCCGATAGTCAGCGTGTCCTCCGTGCCGTTGTGGACGTACTCAATAGCAGTGCTGCCCACTGTCTGCCGTATCGACTTGACGTACAGGGCGGCGGAATAGTCTGTGCGGGAGCGGCAGAAGCGGCGCGAGGGGTCTATGTCGGCGAGCGCGTCGGCGATTATTGGGTCGTCGGCGTTGTAGATTACGTGTCGTACGTGCGGAGCATGTGCGAGCAAGGCCTTTTCGCGGGCCTTTTCGGCAATGGATTTGAACCCGTCGGCGTGTTCGTCGCCGATGTTTGTGAAAATCACCACGTCCGGGTCGATGATTTCGGCGAGTGTCTTCATTTCGCCCTGGCGAGAAACGCCGGCCTCGATGACCGCCACGTCCGTATTGCCGTCTATTTCCCAAAGCGACAGAGGCACGCCGATTCGGCTGTTGAAGCTGCGCGGCGAGCGCACCATGCTGCACAGCGGCTCCATGAGCTGGAAGAGCCACTCCTTGAGGGTGGTCTTGCCCCGGCTGCCGGTTATGGCTACCACCTGTGCGGGACGTGGCGGCAGCTTCTGGGCAATGACCTGCAATGCAGCTACTACATCCGGGACAGCGAGGAAGACGGCATCGGGCATTTGGGCTGCGCCGTCAGGCAAGCGGTCAACGACAAAGCAGCGCACGCCACGGTCATACAGCTGGCGGATGTAGCGGTGTCCGTCATTCTCGGGGGTGCGTATAGCGAAAAACAGTGAAGTCTGCGGATATGAAAGCGACCGTGAGTCGGTCAGCAAAATCTCGATGCGGCGGTCTGTTGCCGGCAGTGGCAATCCGAGCGTCCGCGCAACGGTTTGTATGTCTGTCACCATGATGCCTGTATAGAGTCTGCTGTCAAAAACGAAGCCGAAGGAAGACGCTGCATACCGCAGAGCCATTCCTTCGGCAGTTGAATATAGGGTTTATTTCTTGGCCTCGGGCACGAGGAAATGGTCGCCTGTGGCGCGTACTATGTTGTCATAGTACTCCTGGTTGTAGCCCGGGAAGTCAGGGTATACCGGGTGGTGGTTTTCGTCATAGATGAACTTGCCGTTCTCGTCCACCTTCTTGCGGTTGCCGTCCATGTAGCGCACCAGGAGGAACTGCGCGAGTTCGCGGTAAGCGTCGGTAGCCTCCTTGGCTATAGTTGCGCCCTCATTGTTGACCTCAGCCACGAGCGCGTCGGTGCTGCCGGTTTCGGCGAGCTGCGTGAGGTATTTCTCGCGCTCGGGGCGTGAGGAGATGTACTTGTTCTCGAGGCGAGACTGCACCTTGCGTATGTCGCCTATCATCAGGTCATAGCGGTTGTACGCCTGGTTTGCTACCCAGTTGTTCATCCAGAAGTTGGATGTGTCGGAGAATGTGTTCATGTCGCCGTTGCCGTGGCGTATTTCGAGGGGGACTTCCGTCATCGAGCAGTAGAACGGCATGTAAACGCAAGTGTTGGTGTCGTCAGTGCCGAACCATATCACGCCTCCGACGGGGTCGGGGAGGTCAGCGCGGCTCTGAGTGACGAAGCTCCAGCCGGTCTGCTGCGTAGCGATGGCGCGTTCATGCACATAATGCTTGCCGTTCACCTCATAGTCCATGGGACGCCAGCGGTAGGGGACGTGGTTGGGTCCTGCGCCTATGTCGTTGTGCATGTCGAAGGGGGTGCCCTCGAAATGGTCGCGCATGCGTTCCTGCATCTCGGCGAGCGACACCTTGCGGTCCGGTATGATGTACAGCGGCATCGGCTCGTTGCTTTCGCCCGAACACCAAGCGTAGTACTTCTCGGCATCCTTGCTGAAGCGGCGGAAGTAGCTCCACACGCGGGCGTCGCATCCACGGCGGGTGTCAGGGTTGTGTTCGCCGTAAGTGTCGGCAAACGAGAAGTCGGCATCTTTGCCGTTGAACCAGCCGCGCTTGCGAGCGAAAGAGATCATGTCCTTGGAATAGCGCACATTCTCCTTGTCCTTGAGGTTGACCTGGCGTATTCGCGGCTCGTTGGCATGTCCGGAGATGGCGTCGTCGGGTATGCGCACTGCTATCCACACCGCGCCTTTCTCCGCGCCCTTGCCTATCAGCTCGAGCACCCACAGCTCGTTCTTGTCGGCGATGGAGAACGACTCTCCGGAGCTGGCATAGCCGTATTTCTCTACCAGTGAAGTCATCACGTCGATGGCCTCGCGGGCAGTCTTGGAGCGTTCCAGTGCAATCTGTATGAGCGAGCCGTAGTCGATTATGCTTTGTCCGGTGGTGTCCTGCAATTCCTTGCGGCCGCCCCAGGTGGATTCGCCTATGGCTACCTGGTGTTCGTTGATGTTGCCAACGACGTTGTAGGTGTGTGCCACTTCCGGGATTTCGCCGAGGGGCTTGCTTGTGTCCCACTCGATGACGCGGCGCATTGCGCCCTTGGGGTGGTCGGCGGCGGGGGTATTGATCAGCTCGCCGAAGAGGTTGTGCGAGTCAGCGGCATAAGTGACCATCACAGAGCCGTCCGTAGTAGCCTTCTTTCCGGCGAGGAGGTTGGTGCATGCCCATGCCTCTGCGCCTCCGGCGGCGAGCATGGCTGCAATCAATAACGGGATATATTTCATCGTGTCAGGTTGATATGGTAATTAATGAAAGACGAAATTAGTACAAAAAGGGGAGTTTTCCAAGAATGGCAGCGAAATATCGGTATATTTTTATTAATTTCGCGGCATAATTGGGCGTGCCATTGGTATGCCTCGCCGATTACGTGACATAGTATGCCGCCGTCAGCCGCATAGGAGGGGGTTGTTGCAGCATATCCGTCAGGGGTCGTGCGTCAACAACTAACAAAGGACTATATTGAAAACATTTGAAGACTTGGGGGTAGACCCCCGACTGTTGCAGGCCATCGGCGAGATGGGATTTGTCAATCCCATGCCGATACAGGAGATGACCATCCCGCACCTGCTCAACGAGGACAGTGACGTGGTAGGGCTGGCGCAGACCGGCACAGGCAAGACGGCAGCTTTCGGCCTGCCGCTGCTGCAACGCATAGACAGCGAGCGCGAAGTGCCGCAGGCTCTCATCATCGCGCCGACACGCGAGCTTTGCCTGCAGATAGCCGGCGACCTCGCCGACTTTTCCAAGTACATGGCCGGCATACGTGTGCTGCCCGTTTACGGCGGCTCGAGCATCGAGAGCCAGATCAAGGCTCTGCGCAAGGGCGTGCAGGTGATAGTGGCGACCCCTGGCCGACTCATAGACCTGATACGCCGAGGCGTGGTGCATCTCGACCAGGTGCATACCGTGATACTCGACGAGGCTGACGAAATGCTCAACATGGGCTTCATAGACGACATCAACCAGATACTGGGAAATGTTCCCGAGGATCGCAAGATGCTGATGTTCTCCGCTACAATGCCCCGCGAGATAGCGCAGATAGCCAAGGACTTCATGCATGACCCTGTGGAGTTCGTGGCAGGCAACCGCAACGAGGGCGCAGCCAACGTCAAGCACATATACTACATGGTCAAGGCGCAGGACAAGTACCTCGCGCTGAAACGTGTCGCCGATGACAACCCTGCCATCTACGGCATCGTCTTCTGCCGCACGCGCAAGGAGACGCAGGATGTGGCGGACAAGCTGATCAACGACGGCTACAACGCCGACTGTCTGCACGGCGACCTGTCACAGGCGCAGCGCGACCTGGCGATGAAAAAGTTCCGCGACCACATCACGCAGCTGCTTGTCGCCACCGACGTGGCAGCACGCGGTCTCGACGTGGACGACCTGACGCATGTCATAAATTACGGGCTGCCCGACGACACTGCCGTTTACACCCACCGTTCCGGGCGCACCGGGCGTGCCGGCAAGACCGGCGTGTCGGTAGCTATCATACATTCGCGTGAGAAGGGGCGGCTGCGCCAGATCGAGAAGAAGATAGGCAAGGAGTTTGAATACAGCAAAGTCCCCACGCCCGAAGGCATCATCGAGAAGCAGCTGTATGACCTCGCCGACCGCCTCGAAAAAGTGGAGGTCAACGAGCCCGAAATAGCGAAATACCTGCCGGCGGTGCGCAAGAAGCTCGAATGGCTCTCCGAGGAGGACCTGCTCAAGCGCGTGTTCTCGCTCGAGTTCAACCGTCTGCTGTCCTATTACCAGGATATGCCGGACATCGACCTGAACGAGACCGGCAGCCGCAAGAAGGACAAGGAGACACGCCAGCGCGAGAAGAAGGACAAGGACCGCCGCACTGCTGAGGGCGGATACGAGCGCGTAATGGTGGACATTGGCAAGGCCGAGGGCTTCTTCTCGGGCAACCTCATGGAGACCATCAACAAGAACATCGACGGCGACAAGCCCGACATCGGGCGCATCGACCTGTTGCCAGGGTACACGCTCTTTGACGTGCGCAAGGGCGACGCGCAGAACGTTGTCGCCGCGCTCAAGAACGCCGACTTCTTCGGCCGCCGTCTATATGCCGAGATAGCCGACCCGGACAAGGACTATGCCGCCATGCGCAAACGCCGCAGCAAGAAGGGCGACCGCAAGGACGATGACCGCCCTAAGAAACGCCGTGACCGCCGCGAGGACGCGCCCGAAGGCCGCCGTCGCAAGCGTGACCGTGACGAGGCATATCCCGCCGCTTCCAAGAAGCCGCGCAAGGAGAAACCCTACAAGGAAAAGCCCGCCAAGAAGGCCGACAAAGCTCCCAAGAAACCGAAATACAACGGCAACTACGACATTTTCATCAACAAGAAGAAAAAATAACCGCATACAAAACCTCTCCAACAATGAAACAACTGGTTATCCGCATCTTGTGTGCCGTCGCCGCTCTCCTCGCGGCTGTCGGCGCAACAGCCGGTAAGGCTGAGCCCAAGCACCTGACGGCCGACAGCGTATTCATCAAGCTGCCGGTGGACGTGATACAGGTGCTTAACGTGTCTTCGCGCATGGATATGCTCGACTATTACAGCAACGACAGCATATACCGCGCCCCCAACCTGACGGGAGGCGAGGCGTGCCTGCGCCGTGTGACGCCCTCTTACCTTGAGGCAGAACTGACATCAGTCAGCACCATTCAGATACGCATACTACCCGGCAAAAGCGGCGACATCGCGGCTGTCAGCTATACTGTTGACAGCACCGGCTCGCAGGCCGACAGCCGCCTGTACTTCTACGATGCCGACATGAAGCCGCTTCAGGCCTCGCGCCTGTTCAGCGAGCCGGAGACACGCCAGTTCTTCCACATAGAGCGGGGGAGCGCGACCTCGATGCGCGAGCTGCTCGACATGGTGCCGTTCCCCACGGTGCAGTATTCGCTCTCTGTCGACGACACTGCGCTGACGGCACGCCTGACCGTCGGGCCGAACATCGACAAGGACGACTACAACATAATGAAACTGTTTCTCGTGCCGGAGCTGCGGTACGTATGGGACGGCAAGAAATACAAGCTGGAAAAGAAGAAATAACGAGCGCGGCACACGGCACTACTGTACCGCTGCCGCCCGCATAAACAAGATACGAATATGGAAAGACCGGTAAGGGTGAGATTTGCCCCGTCGCCTACGGGCCCGCTGCACATCGGCGGTGTCCGCACGGCTCTGTTCAACTACCTTTTCGCACGCCGCAACAACGGCAAGATGATATTGCGCATCGAGGACACAGACTCCAACCGCTTCGTCCCCGGCGCGGAGGACTACATCAACGAGTCGCTTGCATGGCTCGGCATACATATAGACGAGGGTGTCCGCGAGGGCGGGCCTTTCGGACCGTACCGCCAGAGCGAGCGGCGCGAAATATACCGCAAGTATGTGGATATGCTGCTTGACGAGGGCAAGGCCTACATCGCTTTCGACACCCCGGAGGAACTTGCCGCTGCACGCGAGCGCATACCCAATTTCCAGTATGACGCTTCCACTCGTATGCAGATGCGCAACTCGCTGACGCTCCCCGCTGAGGAGGTGGAGAGCCTCATCGCCAACGGCACACAGCACGTCGTGCGTTTCCTCGTTGAGCCGCACCGCGAGATTACCGTCAACGACCGCATACGCGGCAAGGTGACTATCAACTCCGACATCGTGGACGACAAGGTGCTGTTCAAGAGCGCGGACAACCTGCCCACGTACCACCTCGCCAACATCGTGGACGACCACCTCATGGAGGTGAGCCATGTGATACGCGGCGAGGAGTGGCTGCCCTCTGCACCGCTGCATGTGATGCTCTACGAGGCTTTCGGCTGGACCGACACCATGCCCGAGTTTGTGCACCTGCCCCTGCTGCTCAAGCCCGTCGGCAACGGCAAGCTCTCAAAGCGCGACGGCGACAAGCTCGGCTTCCCCGTATTCCCGCTTGAATGGCACGACCCCAAGACCGGCGACGTGTCTTCGGGCTACCGCGAGAAGGGCTACCTGCCCGAGGCGGTGGTCAACTTCCTTGCTCTGCTGGGCTGGAATCCCGGCGACGACACCGAGCTGATGGACATGGACACGCTGATACAGAAATTCTCGTTTGAACATTGCTCAAAGGCTGGCGCGAAGTTCGACTACAAGAAGGGCGCGTGGTTCAACCATGAGTACCTGATGCGTATGCCCGACGACAAGTTGGCGCAGCTGTTCATGCCGGTGCTTGCCGCCAAGGGCGTGACAGGCTTTGCCGAGGACTATGTGGCGCGTGCCGTGGGCATGGTGAAGAGCCGCGTGGATTTCATCGACGAGCTTTGGGACCAGGGCGACTTCTTCTTCGTCGCCCCGACTGAATATGCCGAGAAGGATGTGCGCAAACGCTGGAAGGAGGACACCCCGCAAATCATGGAGCAACTTATCGGCGTGCTTGAAGGCATCGACGACATGACCTCTGCCAACGCGGAGAAGATAGTCCTCGGCTGGATAGAGGAGAACGGCTATCACCTCGGCAACGTGATGAACGCCTTCCGCCTCGCCGTGGTGGGCTCGTGCCGTGGCCCGCACATGTTTGACATCACCGAGCTGATGCCCCGCGAGGAAGTCATAGCACGCATACGCCGTGCCATCGACACTATCGGCAAATGAAGAAACTGACAGACAGACTGAAAGAGGCGCACAGTGCGGTGGCAGAGTTATGCCGCCGCACCCTTGAGCCTATACTCTACACTGCCGGCATACGCCTGTATGCCGCCGGTGTGAAATGCGCTGCCCTGTGGATGCCGAAAGCCCGGCTGATGATAGAGGGACACCGGCAGACAAAAGAGCGGCTGAGAGCGGCTGTTTCGTGCTGCTGCCAGCCGAGGATATGGGTTCACGCCGCTTCGCTGGGAGAGTTTGAGCAGGGCCGCCCGCTCATCGAGGAGATACGCCGCCGCCGCCCTGATGCCAAAATAGTGCTGTCGTTCTTCTCCCCCTCGGGCTACGAGGTACGCAAGGACTGGAACGGCGCGGATGCTGTGGTATACCTCCCTTTTGACACTCCGGGCAATGTGCGCCGCTTTCTCGATGCCGTGCGCCCGGAGATGGCATTCTTCATCAAGTACGAGTTTTGGCGTAACTATCTTTATGGGCTGTGGGACAGGCATATACCCACCTATCTGGTGTCGGCGGTGTTCCGCCCCGAACAGGCGTTTTTCAAGCGCAGAAGCGCGTGGTACCGCTATTGGCTGCGCCTTTACAGCCGCATTTACGTTCAGGACGAGCGCAGCTTGCGGCTGCTCGACGGTGTGGGCATACGCAATGTCGAGGTGGTCGGAGACACACGCTTTGATCGCGTGACCGACATCATGAACTCGCGCCGCGAGATACCGGCCTTGCAGTCGTTTGCCGCGCCGCGTGAGGACAACTCACCGGTTATGGTGGTCGGCTCGAGCTGGCCTGCCGACGAGGATGTCTACCGCGACTGGGTGGCGGGAAAGGGGGTACGCACTGTCATCGCTCCGCATGAGTTTGACAGCCAGCGTCTTGCTCGCCTCTGCCGCGAGTTTCCAGATGCCGTCCTGTATTCGCATGTCAAGGACGACCCCGCGAAAGCAGCCACAGCGCGGACGCTCATCATAGACTGCTTCGGGCTGCTCAGCTCGGCATACGCCTACGGCGACATGGCATACGTCGGCGGAGGTTTCGGCGCGGGTCTGCACAATATCAACGAGGCTGCTGTCTACGGCATACCGGTAGTATACGGCTCTAACAACCACAAGTTTATAGAGGCTCGCGAGTTGGCGGTCGCCGGGGGAGGCTTCCCCGTTCAGTCGCGTGAGGAGTTCTGTAGTGTCGCCACCACGCTGCTCGATGAGGGCGAGCGACGCGATGCCGGCGAGAAGGCAGCTGCATACATACGCTCCAAGCTCGGCGCGACACGGCGCATCTGTGACGATATATTCTGACCAGGCAATATCGCGGGGAACGGTTGCGTTAACATATTACTATGCATAGGATTGTCAGATATTTATGTATCATCATAGCCCTTCTCGCCCTCCCGGCGTGCAAGGGCCCGAAACTTTCGGTCGCCAACGAGCAGATGGCTCGCGGCGAGTTCTTTGACGCTGCCAAAACTTACCGCAAGGTCTACAACTCGCTCAACCCCAGGGATCAGCGCGAATTGCGCGGCGAAGTGGCGTACAAGCTTGCCACTTGCTACCGCCGCCTCAACCAGTCGGCGCGTGCCACGGCGGCTTACCAGAACGCCATAAGGTACGACTATCCGGACTCGACGGTCTACTATTACCTGGGACGCTCGCTTCAGGCCGAAGGGAAATACCAGCAAGCGATAGACGCGTACTCCATATACCAGCAGTGGCATCCTGATGACATACTCGCCCGCGAGGGAATACGCGGCTGCCGAACAGCTATGGCGAAGAAAGGGACACGCGACACACGCTATGTGGTCAAGAACGCCAAGCTCTTCAACTCGCGCCGTGCCGACTTCGCCCCGATGTATCTCGACAAGAACTATGACGTGCTTTACTTCACGTCCACAACCGAGAAGGCTACTGGCAAGGACAAGAGCGAAATCACCGGCACGAAGAAAAGCGACATATTCTTCTCCAAGAAGAACGAGTGCGGCGAATGGCAGCGTCCCGAGCCGGCAGAGGGTGAACTTAATTCCGAGATGGACGAGGGCATCACCTCGTTCTCGCCCGACGGCATGACCATGTACCTGACCATGGCTCGCCGCTCGCCTGTGGCAAACACTTCCGTCGAAATATACACCTCCAAACGCTCCGAGCAGTCGTGGAGCAAGCCTGTGAAGTATGAAGTCACCCCCGACACGCTTTCCGCCGTGGGGCATCCCGCAGTTTCGCCCGACGGCAACTGGCTGTATTTCACCTCTGACATGCCCGGCGGCTACGGCGGCAAGGACATCTGGCGCATTTCGCTGACTTCAGCCAAGGGCTCGCTTGAGAACCTCGGGCCGCAAATCAACACTCCGGGCGACGAGATGTTCCCCTATATGCGTGCCGACACGCTGCTTTATTTCGCCTCTGACGGACACCCGGGCTTCGGCGGCCTCGACCTGTTCCGCGCCAAGCTCGACGCGACGGGCCAGCGGTGGACTGTCGAGAACATGGGTATGCCCATCAACAGCTCCGGCGATGATTTCGGCATCACTTTCGGCAAGGGCGAGGAGGGCTTCTTCAGCTCAAACCGTGGCGATGCCCGAGGATATGACCACATATACAGCTTCGTCCTCCCTGACCTGAAAATCACCATTTCCGGTTATGTCATAGACAAGGACGACGAGCCTGTCCCCAACGCCATAATCCGCATCGTCGGCGACGACGGCTCCAACCAGAAGGAGGTGGCTCGCGATGACGGCTCGTTCAAGTTCAACCTGCAGCGCGGCGTGAAATATGTGATGATGGCGGGCGCAAAAGGGTATCTGAACGTGAAACAGGAGTTCGCCTCTGACGCTGCCGAGGAGGATGCCGACTATGTGATAGACTTCGTGCTTGCCTCCATAAACAAGCCGAATGTGGTCGAAAACATATTCTATGACTTTGACAAGGCGACGCTCCGCCCCGAGTCCAAGGAGGCTCTCGACCAGCTTGCGCAGATGCTGCGCGACAATCCGAACATAACCCTCGAGATGAGCAGCCACACTGACCGCTGGGGTTCGGACGAGTACAACATCGACCTCAGCAACCGCCGTGCGAAAAGCGTGGTGGACTACCTCATCGCTGCTGGCATCGCCCCTGACCGCCTCACCTGGGCTGGATACGGCAAGACACGCCCCAAAAACGTCACCAAGCGCATCAACTCGCAGTTCCCGCAGTTTGAGGAGGGGACGGTGCTGACCGAGGAGTACATACTCACACTCTCCGAGGAGGACCAGGGCGTAGCCGACCAGATAAACCGCCGCACTGAGTTCAAGGTGACGGCGACGGACTATGACCCGTTTTGACCTGTTGCGTCGATACCGATGGATACATCATTCCGCACCCCGTACCGCCCGCAGCCATCTGCACCGCTCGACCTGCACAAGCCGGTGCTGATGACAGGGTCGTGCTTCACTGACAATGTCGGCGGGCAGCTGCGCCGCCGCATGGTCAACGTGTCACATAACCCCGCAGGGACGCTTTTCAACCCGCAGTCGATATGCAATGTCATCAACGCCGCCCTCGACGGCGTAGTGCCGGAATATGAAGACCACGGCGGGCTGTGGAACTCATGGCTGCTCCCCGGCGAGTTCTCCTCGCCTGACCGCGACGAGGCCGTAAGGCTCGGCACTGACGCGCTGGCGCGTCTCGCTGATTATGCGCGTACCGCCGGGACGCTGATTGTCACCTTCGGCACGGCGATAGTCTATGCCCTGGCGCGGCCCCCGTTTGCTGTGGTCTCCAACTGCCACAAGCAGCCCCAGGCGATATTCTTCCGCGACCTGCTGACCGTGGAAACGGTAACGGCGGCATGGGACGCGCTCATCACGCGGCTGCGGAGCGTAAACCCCTCGCTGCGCATCATATTCACCGTCAGCCCGGTGCTGCACCTCAAAGAGGGTTTCCACGCCAATGCCGTCAGCAAGTCGGTGCTGCTGCTTGCCGTTGACCGCATAACCTCGCTTCACGCTGACTGCGAATATTTCCCGGCATACGAGATATTCAGCTACGACCTGCGCGACTACCGCTTCTATGCCGACGACATGCAGCACCCATCGCCGGCGGCTGTGGCATACATTTACGACCTGTTTGAGCAGACATACGTCGCGCCCGACGACCGCAAGACGCTCGCCCGCGCCTTGAACCTGCGTCAGCGCACCGAACACCGCCCGCTGCACCCAGAAACCGAGGCTGCCCGCCGATTTGCCAACGACACCGCCTCCCTCCTCCGCGACTTCCTCTCCCTTTATCCATATCTTCATTTTTAATCACCTGATATATAGTGTGTTGCTTATTTTGTGGCGATAATTCCCATAAAATTGTTGTATGTGATATGAAAATGAAGTAACTTTGTAAATAAACTGATAGCACTATGGAAGCGACAATGCCGCAGAAAAAAGCAACGATGTTCCGGTTGAATACAGATTTGATTGCGCGACTCAAGGAGTTGGCAAAACGAGAACACCGCAGCCTTAATAACTATGTTGAGTGTGTATTGCTTGATGTAGCATACAATGAGCCTAATGAAGAAACTCTTGCAGCCATGGAGGATGCACGTGCCGGGCGTTTTGAAGGAGGTCCAATTGATCCGACAAGTGTAGAGACTTTGCTGAAATCAGCAGGCTTGTGAAAACATTACGGCAAACACGCCAGTTCAAGAAAGACCTTAAGCGTGTCAGCAATCAACCCCGAAAACTTCAGAAGCTGGCAGAGGTTCTTTCTAATATTGCCAATGAAGGTCTTTTGCCTGTTGAGTCCAGACCTCATTCTCTGACAGGCGATTACAAGGGATATATGGAATGTCATATCGAAGGGGATTTCCTTTTGATATGGATTGATGAGAATGAGGATGTAGTTGCTCTGATGCGTCTTGGCTCTCATTCTGAATTATTTGGCAAAGGGGTTAAACGATAGGCACTCATTTAAGTGGTGTCATTTTGCAGCTGACGAGATAATTGGCAGCAATGGTTTATTTGTCCTTGTAATATCCTCGGCGTAGTCCTGCTTGGGTTGCGCAATTTTCGGCATACGCCGTCGCGTGGCGCGAGCATTGCGGCGGTATGGAAATAATGTGCTAAATTTGCACCTGTAAAAATGGGAGCTAAGGTAAAAGAGAAAATATCGGAAGTGGGGGAGTTCATCTCCGAATACGCGGCTCACATGGTCGGCTGCGGCGTGCATACGTCGCGTGTCATCCGCTCTGCCAAGCGCATCGGCGAGTCCTACGGCTATGAGGTGAAAATAAGCGTGTTCCAGCGCAGTGTCATCATGACCCTCTTTGACAGCGAAACCCACGAGTCGCACAACGAGGTCGAGGAGATACCCGTCCTGCCCATCAGCTTCGAGACAAACTCGCTGCTGAGTGCGTTGAGCTGGGAGACGTATGACAGCCACCTGCCGCTCTCCGAGCTGCGCGACAGATACCGCAAGATAGTCAGCCGCCCCTCCATGCACCCCTTTTTCGTGCTTATGCTCGTCGGGTTTGCCAACGCCTCGTTCTGCCGCCTCTTCGGCGGCGACTGGTGGTCGATGGGGATAGTGTTCTCCTCCACGCTGTGCGGGCTTTTCCTCAAGCAGCAGATGACACGCGGCGGCATCAACCACTATATCGTGTTCATGGTCTCCGCATTCGTGGCGTCGCTATGCGCCTCGATAGCCCTGATATTCGACACGACATCCGAGATTGCCCTCGCCACGAGCGTGCTGTACCTTGTCCCCGGTGTGCCGCTGATAAACGGCGTGATAGACATAGTGGAGGGACACATCCTGTCAGGCCTGTCGCGTCTCATACAGGCGTTCCTGCTGATAGTCTGCATTGCCGTCGGCTTGTCGGTAACATTGTTGTTGGTCAAAGACAGTTTGTTATGATTGCGCTTGACATACTTTCCGACGCTTTTTTCGCAGCCTTGGCGGGCATAGGGTTCGGTGCAATTTCCAACCCTCCGCTGCGTGCGTTCCGCTTCATCGCGCTGCTGGCTGCGGTAGGCCATGCGTGCCGCTATTGTCTGATGACATTCGCCGGCGTGGAGCTTTCCATGGGCTCGCTCGCCGGGGCGTTGCTGATCGGTTTCGGCAGCCTGTGGCTTGGCAAGCGGGCGCGTACGCCGATGACGGTGCTGTACATACCGGCTCTGCTGCCGATGATACCCGGCAAGTTCGCGTATAATATGGTGTTCTCGCAGATTATGTTCCTGCAGAGCATGGACAACCCTGCGGAGCGTGCGCAGTACATGGAGATGTTCTTTTCCAACACCATGGTGACGTGCACCGTCGTGTTTCTGCTCGCTGTCGGGGCGACGCTGCCGATGTTCATATTCCCTAAACGCGCCTCGTCGCTGACGCGGCACAAACGGAACGGCTGATGGAGACATTCTGGCGGACGATAGGGCTATACAACTCGGCGACATGGATATGGCAGGCCGTCATACTTGCCGTGGGCGTTGCCGTGACATTCGCCTTGCGCCGCAAGCCCGGGCGGTTTAGCTCGGCGGCAATGAAGCTGTTTCTCATATTCCTGTACCTGTGGATAGCCGTGGCGTATTTCTACGTCTGCTGCGCCGAGCGCGAGTACAGCAACATCATGGCGATATTCTGGGGCATACTCGCCTGTTCGTGGATATGGGACCTGGCGACAGGCTACACCACGTTCAAGCGCAAACGCCGCCACACCAGGTTTGCTGCGTTGCTGCTGCTTATGCCTTTCCTGTACCCGGCTGTCTCGCTGTTGCGAGGCATGGAGTTCCCGATTATGACCTCGCCCGTGATGCCCTGTTCCGTGGTGGTATTCACCATCGGCGTGCTGCTGATGTTCGCACACCGCGTGAACATATTCATTGTCCTGCTGCTGTGCCACTGGTCGATGATCGGGCTGTCAAAGACCTTTTTCTTCAACATCCCCGAGGACTACCTGCTCACCTGCGCAACTGTTCCCGCGATATACTGTTTCTTCAAGGAGCAGTTTCTCGGCGATACGCGCCACAGGACCAAGCCCGAGACGAAGTACCTGAACTGGCTGCTTATGGGCGTCTGTGTGTGCCTTGGCGTAGCTCTTGCGGTTCTGCTCTTCGTCGAGCTGTTCAAGGCGGTCTGACAGGGTAATGTTTTGATTTTGCAGTATTTATTCCTTGTCGGTTTGTATATATTTACGCCCTTGTGCCAGGGCGGGTTTGGTGGAAAAATAACATCGGCTGATAATCAGGATTTTAATGGTGCTGTGGGTGCAATAATTGATATAGATTAAGTTTGAAATCGGCATTTTGCAACGGAGATTGTGCTTAAAACGGCGGCACTTCCCTTGTCTGGCAGGCACTTTGCCAAGGTGTGCAAGACAAATGTATTAGCAATAATTATTAACGGGACTTTAACATTCAAAATCGGGGGGGGTAGAAGGATTTTGCCTAATTTTAGACCGAAAATAATAACCAATCTAACCAACAAACAATTGTTTTCATGAAACATTTCACTTACAACTTACTTGCGTTGGTGGCTGTCCTCTTCGGGTTCAGTCTGTCCTCGCAGGCTGCGGTTACGGGTGGCGATGCCGGCGTAAAGTCTCCGCCGGCATCGACGCAGTTCCGCTCCGCCAACCTTCCGCAGACCCGCCCGGCGGGGTACTCGTTTGCCAAGCCGCCAAAGGACTTCAGCCAGATGTCAGGCCTCCGTGCTGCCGGCTCTGATATGCCGGAAATATACGGCTCCTTAATCTACACTGCCGAGAGTGCGGCTGTTGCAAAGGACATGGGTATATATACCCTGCCGGAGATGAATCCCGTGAGGGTTGACCCGGTGCTGACAGCCAACGGCGGCGGCGTCCTCGCCAACGGCAAGTACCACTTCATTTACTACTATGAAATGTCTGGCGCGGTTTTCGCGTATTACCGCATCGTGGATGTTGACACATGGGAAACCCTATACTCGGCGCGTACCGACCAGACAAGCATCGCTACCGACATGGCTTACGACCCTATTACCGACAAGATCTACGGTTGCTTCGTGGGCGAATCAAGCTATGTATTCGGCACTCTGTCAAAGGACTACGGCGAGGTGACGGTGATTTCATACCTCTCCGAGCCGTTCTTCACGCTCGCATGCAACGCCAAGGGCGAGATGTATGCCATCACTGCCAACGGCAAGCTCAACCGCATCGACAAGACAAACGGCAAGCTCACGCCGATTGGCGCTACAGGTGTCACTCTGGCATACCAGCAGTCCATGACTTTCGACATGGCTACTGGCCGCTTGTTCTGGGCTGCTTGCACCGCTGCTTCTGCCGGCCTGTACGAGGTTGACACAACCTCGGGCAAGGCTTCTCTTGTTTCCGAGTTTGCCGGCAACGAGGAGTTCGGAGGCCTTTACACCCTGTCGCAAGGTGCGGTTGAAAGCGCTCCGGCTGAACTCGGCAGCTTCTCCGCTGAATACGTCACCACAACACAGTCTGACATTGCTGTCAGCTTCACGCTCCCGACGACGACATACGACGGCCAGCCGCTTTCGGGCAACGTGCAGTGGATCATCAGCCTCAACGACGTGGATGTGGAGCTGGGTGAAGGACAGCCCGGCTCGCAGGTCAGCGTTACGCTGGCAAATGCCCCTGTAGGCATGAACACGATAACGGCTTACGCCTCAAACGATGCCGGCAAGGGCCCGCAGTCGCGTCTGCGCAAATGGATAGGCGTTGACACCCCGCTGCCCCTCGAGAACGTGACAGCTACGCTCGACGGCAACACCGCTACCATCTCTTGGCAGCCCCCGACAGGCGCGCTCCACGGCGGATATTTCGACCCCGCGCAGCTCAACTACCGCATCGTACGCCAGCCGGGCAACGTCACTGTATGCCAGAAGACCACCGAGACCTCCGTCACTGACGAACTCGACGCTTCGCGCCTGATGAACTACTATTACGACGTGATAACATACGTCGGCACAACTCGCGGTGAGACTGTTTCTTCCAACAAGGTGACTGTCGGGGATGCTCTCTCGATACCCTATACCGAGAACTTCTCTAACGCCGACGATTTCAACCTGTTCAACATCATTGATGCCAACAACGACGGCCGCACATGGGCGTACAACTACGGCGAGGCAAAGAGCACATACAGCATGACACAGGCCATGAACGACTGGCTCGTCACGCCGCCGCTGAAGTTTGAGGACGGATACCTCTACACACTCCGCTTCAAGCTGCACACTGCCGGTTTTACTGAGAAGATGCGCGTTGCCATCGGCAATGACGCGACTGTCGAGGCCATGTCTACGGAAATTATGGCTCCGTTCCAGATTACTGACCGCAACTACACCGAATTCAAGTGTACGTTCAACCCCGGCGCGGGCGACAAGCGCATCGGTTTCCACCATATCAGCGATGCGGAGAGCGGCAACCTGTTCCTCGACGACATCGAGGTGATACGCGGCGCGTCTGTCAAGTCGCCGGCCGTGGTGGAGGACCTCACCGTTACCCCTGCCGACAAGGGTGCGCTCAGCTGCACGGTTTCATTCCGCGCTCCGAGCAAGTGCGTTGACGGCTCTGACCTCTCCTCAATTTCGCGCATTGTCCTCTACAAGGGCAACAAGATCATCAAGTCGTTCTCTGCTCCCGCCCCCGGCGCAACGCTTTCGGAGGCCGGTATCGCTTGCGACGCCGGTGTCAACGAGTTCCGCGTCATCGCCTCCAACGATATGGGCAACGGCCTCGAGGCGACAGCTTCTGCATACATCGGCCTGGACAAACCCGGCATCCCCAACAACGTCCGCGTGGTAGAGGGTGACGAGGAGGGGTCTGTCGTCCTGACATGGGAACCTCCCACAACCGGCGAGAACGGCGGTTACATAGACGTTGACAATCTCAAGTATCATGTCTGCACACAGAATTTCGAGACTGGCGGCGTTGACGTGGTGGCTATGGATGTAGAGGGCTGCGAGTTTGTGGACTATCCCGCTATCGAGGGACAGCAGGGCATGGTGGCATACTATGTCTATGGCGTCAACGAAATGGGTATAGGCTACGGCTGGATTTCCAACACTCTCGTCATCGGCACTCCCTACGCACTCCCCTTCGAGGAGTCATTCGCCGGCGAGGGCGCAAGATACTCCACTTGGCGTTCACAGAGCCAAGACCCTGACAGCCAGTGGGGCATAGCTGCTTCCGGCACATATCCCGCTGCTGCTCCCTGCGACAACGACGGCGGTATGCTAACATTCCAGCCGGGCATCGAGGGCGCGAAGTCGGTCATCACCAGCGGCAAGATTGCCATGGACAAGGCCTCAAACCCCGTCCTTGAGTTCTATTACTACTACAACAGCCTCGGCTCGGACAAGATTTTCGTGCAGGTTTCGACTGACGGCATCGACTATGAGACTGTCAAGTCTGTCGATATGGCTACGGAGTCTGGCGTGAGCGGCTGGCGCAAGGTGAGCGTTCCCCTCACGAAGTGGGCTAAGCGCAGCCACATACAGCTCGGTTTCGCCGTTGAGTGCGGCAACGACCTCTCCAACATCCACTTTGACGACATCGTGGTGCGTAATGTCCTCGACAAGGACCTTGCTGTGGTGTCAATAGCTCAGTCTGCCCCCTTCGAGGCCGGCAAGGAAAGCAGCATCAAGGTAAACGTGGCCAACCTCGGCTCTACCGACGCTTCTGCATTCACAGTGTCGCTCTACCGCGACGGCAAGGAAGAGAATACCCTCAACGGACGCAACCTGAACGCCGGCGAGCAGCGCGAATATGAGTTCCCGCAGACTCCTGACCGCACCTTCGGCTCAAAGGCTGTATACAGTACCCGCGTCACCCTGGAGGGCGATGCCAACACCGCAAACGACGTGTCTGCCGACCTTACCGTTTCGATCAAGCTCCCAGCTCTCCCCGTGGTTGACAACCTCACCGGCTCGTTTGACGCAAGCACCGGCACTGCAAGCCTCTCGTGGTCTGCTCCCGATTTCTCGGCTGCTCCCCGCGTATATGACGGCTTCGAGGACTACCAGTCATTCCTCATCCGCGACTTCGGCGACTGGATGACGCTCGACCGAGACAAGGGCTCGACGGTATATTTCAGCAACGTGCCGATGTGGACCAACTGCTCCGCTCCCCAGGCATACATTGTCTTCAACCCCAAGGCCGCACAGGTGGACGAACCCAACCCCGACGGCACCCCCTCGATGTTTACCAACCACGGCGGCGAGCAGATGCTCATCTCCTTCGCTTCCGAGACCGGTACAAACGATGACTGGCTGGTTTCTCCGCGCCTCAGCGGCAACGCTCAGGAGGTTTCCTTCTGGGTCAAGGGCCTGACCATGTACTACGGTGCTGAGACATGGGAGTTCCTCGTCTCTACTGGCGATTACCGCGAGAACATCTCCGACTTTGTTGTCATGGAAGGTGTCGGCGGCGACGCGTCAGAGGACTGGACCGAAATCAAGGTGAATATCCCTGCCGGTGTCAACTATTTCGCAATCCACTGCACATCTGCCGACAAGCTCGGTTTCTGCGTTGATGACATCACGTTCATCCCGCATGCTACCGAGGGCATAGAGCTGCTCGGTTACGATGTATACTGCAACGATGCCAAGGTCAACGAGACTCCGGTTTCCGCAACCTCGTTCTCACAGGCCGGACTCGACCCGATGAAGGACTACAAGTACAACGTGGTCTGTGTCTTCAACATGGGCGACTCTGCATTCTCCAACGACTGCATCCTCAACGGCGCAGGCGTTGACGGCATCGGTGCTGACGCTGTGAGCGTTGTGGCTCGCAACAGCCAGATTGTGATTTCCGGTGCGTTAGGCAAGCACTTTGCCGTGTACACTCCTGCCGGCGTGGCTCTTGCCTCGGGCATTGCTGCCGGCGTGCAGACTGTTCCCGCTATGCCGGGCATCTACCTCGTGACCGTAGGCTCTGCTGCCTACAAGGTCTACGTGAAATAACCGCTCCTGAACAGAACTCCCAATCCCCAATCCAACGACCCCGGTGCGCCGCAATTGACGCACCGGGATAATACCCAAAAAATTTTTGGAACAACATGAGAACAACATTACTATGTACTGCAATGGCTGCATACGCAGCCTTCGTACCCCTGGGAGCGGCGGCAGAAGTCACGTCTGTCAACGTCACCGAACCGGGTACTCTGTCAACCCTTATCTCACAGGACCAGAAGTTTAGCATCACCGAACTGACGGTCACGGGCTATATCAACGGCGATGACATCGGTTTCATACGCGAAATGGCCGGCGTTTCCCTCTCGGGTTACAACACCCCCACTGACGGCCAGCTTGTCAAGCTGAACCTATACGATGCCACAATCGTCGCCGGCGGCTACTACATCGACTCCAATTACTCGTGGGAGAAAAAACAGGCTGAAGCCAACACCATCGGCGACAATATGTTCCGCAAGTCCAAGCTCACGGCAATCGAGTTCCCGCAAGGGCTGACCAAGGTGGGGCAGTGCGCGTTTGCCGGCACTCCCGTTGCCGCTGTCGTCCTCCCTCCTGGCGTGACATCCGTAGGCTCGGAGGCTTTCTCCGGTTGCTCCTCGCTGACCGAGGTCTCGTTCCCCACTGCGTGTACATCTGTCGGCAGCCTCTGCTTCCAGAACTGTTCCTCTCTCGCTTCGTTCATTGTGCCTGACATTACGTCTCTCAGCGACCAGACGTTTGAGGGCTGCACCGCGATGACCGAAATCGAGCTCCCCGCTACGCTCACGACTATAGGCTATGCGCCGTTTCCCTCGTCGCTGACCGCTCTCCGATGCCGTGCCACAACACCACCCTCCGCAAGCTGGGGCCCGTTCAACGGCATCAATTTCAGCAGCTGCACACTGTATGTCCCTGCCGGCACGGTGGCTGCTTACGCCGCAGCCGACCATTGGAAATCATTTACCGACATCCGCGAAATCGCCGGCGAGACTCCGCCGATGGCAGACGAAATCACCGTTACGCTTGTCGAACCTGGAACACTGGCGGAAATCTTCTTCTCCGAAGCAGAGAAGTGGAATGTCAAGAAGCTGACTGTCTCCGGGCCGCTGAACGGCTCTGACCTCAAAGTGCTGCGCGAAATGACCGGCATCGACGACCATTGGAAAGCAACTGGCGGCAAGCTCGTCAACATCAACATGAGCGGCGCGACGCTCGTTGCCGGCGGCGACCCGTTTGTGGCGGCCAAGGGGTCGGAAGACGCTGACGAGCCGCTGTGGATTTACGCCCGCGAAAACTGTCTCCCCGAGGAACTCTTCTCCGAGAGCAAGCTGGAGACTATCGTCCTCCCCGAGAGCATCACGGGCATTTACTCGTCCTTTGCTGATGCCACAGCCCTGAAAGGCAACATTGTCGTCCCCGAGGGCGTTACCTTCATCGGCGAGTGGGCGTTCAGCAACACCGCTATCGAGGGCATCACACTCCCATCGACGCTGGTTGACGGCGAAGACCGTTTCCAGTTCAACAAGTCTGCTATCGGCTCTAACGCCTTCAACGGCTGCTCGAGCCTTGCGTCTGTTGACATACCTGACGGCGTGACAATACTCAAGTCTAACGTGTTTGCCGGCTGTACTGCACTCACGGAGTTCCGTATGCCCGCCGCTGTTGACTATATCGATGGCCACGCATTTGCAGACTGCACCGGCATCAAGGATTTCTATGTCGAGACGCTGACGCCCGCTTACGCTTACTATGAGGCGTTCAAGGGCATGGATTTCGACGGCTGCATACTGCATGTGCCCAGCCACGCCACGCAGAACTACCGCAACGCCGACGAGTGGAGCAATTTCACCAACGTACTCGAGGCTGACCCCGTAATGACCGACGTGGCATTTGCTACGCAGCAGGACGATTTCTCCGGCGTGACCGTAACCGTTGACGGCAAGCCCGCCGAACTTACAAGCAATTCGGCTACGCTCAACATGGCTCTCGGCTCGGTTGTCGTGATTGCTCCCAAGTACAATACAATCATCGATGCCGTGGACGCTGCCAACGCCATTGTCAAGGAGGATGCGCAGGAAAATACGTTCACGGTCACCGTCATGAGCGACGGCTGCAACGTCAGCATAGCATGGCATGAGGCGAAAGTGCGCGTGGAGACCATGTCTACATACGACGGCGCAACCCTCGCTGGCAAGCTCTCCCTCGACTACGAGGGTAATGTCGGCACATCGTTTGAACTCCCGATAGGAGCGACTGTCACATTCATTGCTGAGCCGGCAGAAGACTACCAGTTCAAGTACGTCACTGTCGTCACGGACGGTGCTGGCGACAGCGAGGATGCCGGCACAAGCTATACAGCCGCCAAGGCGGACAGCAAGGACGGCATGGTGTTCAAAGGCGTGTTTGAATACGTAGGCAGCGTGGACGGCATCGCAGCCGAAGCGTTCCGCTACGACGCGCAGACCAAGACCGTTTACGCACCTTCAGGCCTCACAGAAGTGTACACGACATCCGGGGGGCGGCTCATCTCCTCGAGCGAGGGCGTGCTGAGCCTCGCCTCGCTTCCCGCAGGGCTGTACATAGTCCGCAACGGCGACAAGAGCCTCAAGGTGATAATACGATAACGACCTGATTTCTCTGATTTCAGCGGCATTTCAGCCGCACCCGACGGGGATGTGCACGGCACATCCCCTCTTTTCTATACCCTGCTGCCACCTCCGCACGAACTTCCTGAAATATAGAGCCGTGAAATTTTAACGAAATATATTTGCATTTATTACTGTCCGCTAAACATTTCAGGGAGGCGGCAAGGAAAAAGGGCTGAT
>URTA01000016.1 GCA_900550645.1 uncultured Porphyromonadaceae bacterium | reverse complement strand
CTTCTGCTTTTCAAGAAGTTGGGTATGCCTCTTTGTGGTTTAGCGGACAGTAATAGTTTTTGTAGATGATTGGGGGTGTTGCATAATCCGGATATTTGCATTAACTTTGTTGGTGACATCGCGGCGGAGCGGCTGTATGCCTCGCCGCATCATAACGTCAAACCTCATAATATCAGAAGATATGGCAAACAAGAGACTGTTCAAGAAGTTCGCGGCATCGCTCGGCGCAGCTGTCGCAGAGGAAATCATGATAAACTATTATTGCAACGAGGGCATTGACCGCGAGGTTTCCGAGCGGTGCGTGCGCACAGTGCTCGGTGCTGTCAACAATGCTTTGGCGCAGGCCAACGCCACCTTTGGCAAGCGTGTCAAGGATTTCGATGACCGCAAGGCTTACAACGCTGCAAAAAAACAGTTCACCAAGGAGCTGTTCCGTGGCATCAACGCCAATATCATGAATGCCATCAACCAGTCGCTCAAGGAGTTCAACGCGGTTGTGCCTCAGTCAATCAAGGACCGCAACAAGGAGGCTGCGCAGTAATCCCGCTGAAAGGGCTGCGAAAAAACTTTTCAGCCAAGGATGCGGCATGCCGTATCCTGAAGTGCGGTGTGCATGATCGGCAATGGCTGTGCACATTGTTAACCATACCATAGCAACATGACCCAAAAAGACCTAAACATAGCTTTGCTCCCGATGCAGATAGCCTGGGGAGACAAGGAGAAGAACCTCGCCACGCTTGCCGAGGCGGCTGCAAATGTGCATCCGCTTACCGATCTGCTTGTGCTGCCGGAGATGTTCTCCACAGGTTTCCTCACTTCGGACAAGGAAACGATACGACCGTATGCCGAACGCAACACCGGTGAGACCATTGATTTCATCAAGCAGCTTGCCGCCAAGTACAATATGGCTATTGCCGGCAGTTTCATCGCCGACTCGGGCGGCTCGCTGTACAACCGCGCTTTCTTCATCGAACCTTCCGGAGACGAGACGTTTGCCGACAAAAGGCATCTGTTCACATTTGCCGGCGAGCATAAGAGCTTCTCTCGCGGTTACGACCGCCTCGCAGTGAGATACCGTGGATGGAACATCGCCATGGTAGTGTGCTATGACATCCGTTTCCCGGTGTGGTGCCGCAACCGCGCCAACGAATACGATGTGCTGTTAGCTGTCGCCAACTGGCCTAAGGTACGCATCGACGCATGGAACAAGTTGCTGCCGGCACGTGCCATCGAGAACCTCGCGTACCTGTGCGGCGTGACCTGCCGGGGCGTGGACGACAAGGGCTTTGAGTATGACGGCTCGTCGGAGGTCTACGACTTCAAGGGTAAGCCTGTTGGCATTCGCACCGAAGGAAGCGACATCATTTACGCTACGCTCAGCAAGGAGAGGATAGATGCTTTCCGCTCCAAGTTCGGCGCATGGCGTGACGCAGACTCCTTTGCAATCGCCGACGACGAAATAGTCTGCTGACAAGATGAAAAATGTATTGATATGGACGACAAGGACAATGTACGCAACAATCCGGATCAGGTGCCGAACCGGGAAGCCGCTGACATAGTCGAGGCGAGCGGACTGGACTACACCGTATTGCGTCCCGGCTATCTGCGTGACGGTGACGCTGGCGACTTCGTGCTCACTTTCAAGGGAGAACAGGCCAAGGGATACATTTCGACCATACCCTCGGTTGTAGAGTTCGCGACGCGCCTTATCAAGGACGACAGCCTGTATGCCGGGCAGAGTGTAAGCATTACCCGCGACATGACTGTTGCCAATTCCTGACAGCATGCATTTAAGCATCAATAATTTAGCCGCGACAGTCGTATGGCTGTCGCGGCTAAACTGGATAGTGGCCTTGGCTGTTTTGCAGTTGATGCAAAGACATACAAAAGCAGCTCCCCTCTGTATGTCAGGGGGAACAGCCTTATGTATCTGTGCCAACGCGCCGTCGTCAGACGACCGTCATCACTTGCTTGCCAGATGGTCTGATACGCTCAGCGAAGCGCGACCTTTGGCGCGACGGCGTGACAATACCTTGCGTCCGTCCTTGGTAGCCATTCTTTCACGGAAACCGTGCTTGTTGACTCTTCTGCGGTTTGAGGGCTGAAATGTTCTTTTCATCGTATGTCGTGTTTTTTATTTCGGGTTTTCGGACTGCAAAATTAGGAAATCATTTTCAATCCACAAAATAATTCCCCCCTTTTCGTGCGGCAAACTGTCTGTCATGCCGATTTTTGCGCCGGATATGCCCCCTGCCTTTGCCTGTTCGCGTTTTTTTTGTAATTTTGCAGCCTAATCGTTTGACACATAACTATAAAGGAGACATACCTAATATGATGAACGCTCAAGACATCAAGAACGGCACCTGCATCCGCATGGACGGCCGTCTCTATTTCTGTGTGGAGTTCCTGCACGTAAAGCCCGGCAAGGGCAACACTTTCATGCGCACCAAGCTGAAAGACGTCGTTGACGGCCGCGTTATAGAACGCCGCTTCAACATCGGCGAGAAACTCGAAGACGTGCGCGTGGAACGCCGCCCCTACCAGTACCTCTATGCCGACGGAGGCGACGACATCTTCATGAACCAGGAGACTTTCGAGCAGATACCTATCTCCAAGGCTCTCGTGACCGGCTCTGACTTCATGAAGGAGGGCGACATCGTGGAGGTGGTGAGCGACGCAAGCACCGACACTGTCCTCTATGCTGAGATGCCTATGAAGACTGTCCTCGAAATCACCTACACCGAGCCGGGACTGAAAGGCGACACCGCTACCAACACCCTCAAGCCTGCGACTGTGGAGACTGGCGCAACTGTACGTGTGCCCCTCTTCATCAACACTGGAGAGAAGATTGAGGTCGACACTCGCGACGGCAGCTATGTAGGCCGCGTGAAAGCCTGATCACACACATATAGCATAAACAAAATAGCTGGCAATGAGCCTACAGCCCGATCCGCAGACGGATATTTCCATTATCGTGCCGGTATATAACCGCCGTGACGAGGTGCGTGACTTGCTCGAAAGCCTGTCGCAGCAGACCGTCGGCGGATTCGAGATTGTGATAGTCGAAGACGGCAGCACTGACCCGTGCCGTGACATTTGCGAAGGGTACAAAGGCCGACTGAACCTGAAGTATTTCCACAAGGACAGCGAGGGGCGCAGCATTGCCAGAAACTACGGAATAGAAAGAGCCGACGGAGACTTCTTTGTCTTCGTCGACTCTGACTGTATCCTCCCTCCAGAGTACATGGCCACGCTCCGCCGCGAGCTGCACGACAACCCCACGGACTGTTTCGGCGGCCCGGATGCTGCTCACAGCTCGTTCAGCGACACGCAGAAGGCTATCAATTATTCTATGACGGCATTCCTGACCACCGGCGGAATACGCGGCGGCAAGGTGCAGCTGGAGAAGTTTGTGCCCAGGACGTTCAACATGGGATTTTCGCGCAGTGTATACGACAAGGTCGGCGGTTTCCGCGAGATGTTCTCCGAGGACATCGACATGAGCACGCGCATACGCCTTGCCGGTTTCGGCATCAAGCTGTACCGGGACGTGAGGGTCTACCACAAGCGGCGCGTGGATATGCGCAAGTTCTGGCGGCAGGTACATGTGTTCGGAATGTCGCGCATCACCCTACAGCTCATCTATCCAGGCTCAATGAAGGCTGTGCATTGGCTGCCCGCGCTGTTCGTGATTTTCGCCACGGCAATGGTCATCGGCAGCTTTTTCTGCCCATGGTCGCTGCTGCCGCTTGCCGTATACCTCATAGCCCTGTGGATAAGCGCGATATGCTCCACAAAGTCGCTGAAAATCGGCTCGCTTGCTGTGGTGGCAGCAATGACGCAGCTGTGGGGCTACGGCACTGGTTTCATACGTGCATACGTCTGGAAGATACTGCTGCGCCACGGACGCGACGAGCAGCAGGAGATAGAGATGCGCCGGGGCAAATAATGTCGTTTTCAACCATTCTTCCTCGCAGTCAGCAGTGATAGTCAAGGAACAGGCGCCGGAGTATGCCGGCAAGGGCGTGGCACAGATGGCTCCTGTGCGGACTGTCAAGGAGATGGACGAGGACGAGCAGCCGCGCGAAAAGGCGTTCTGCCACGGCGTGGGCGTGCTTTCGATACCCGAACTTCTGGCGGTGATACTCCGCACCGGCATCCCTGGCAAACCGATTACCGAGATGATGCGCGAGATGATGCGTGCCAATGACGGGCGGCTTCACACGCTGGAACGACGCTCGCGTGCAGAAATAATGGGCATCAAGGGGATAGGGCGTACCAAGGCGATACAGATAGAGGCCGTAATGGAACTGATACGCCGCTACACCGCCGAAACGGCATCTGAAGACCCCGTGATACGTTGTTCACAAGACATTTTCCGCGTCATGCAGCCGCGCATCGGCAACCTCCCGCATGAGGAAATATGGGTGCTCTTGCTGGCACGCAACAACCGCATTATCCGTATGTTCCGGGCCTCGCAGGGAGGCCTTACGTCGAGCGTATTCGATATTAAGGTAGTAATGAAAGAGGCACTGGTGGAAAATGCCGCTTCGCTCGCGCTTTGCCACAATCACCCGTCCGGCAATCTCACCCCGTCACGTTCTGACGACGGCATGACCGAGAAATGCGCCACGGCGTGCCGCAACCTTGACATTGCCATGCTCGACCACCTTATAGTTACGGCGCAGGGGTATTTCAGTTACCGCGACGCAGGCCGCATGCCGTAACCCTCATAGTAATAAGACTGTTCGATGCCTTTGAAAATTATTTCGCAGTCGTCAATGCGGTCTGTGAGCGCAGGTTGCAGCAGGAAACGCAATTCCAGGTCATTGACCGGACTGCGTTCCATGGCCTGAAGGTACAAGTCCTTGTCTACCAGCTGCCAGTCGATTACCTTTCCGAGATTTCGGCGCAAAATCATATCGAGCCAGATGCGTGTAGACCTGCCGTTGCCCTCCATGAACGGATGCGCCACGTTCAATTCCACATATTTGGCTATTATCTCCTCGTATGAGGATTCCGGCATACGCTCAATCGCCGCCAATGCTTCTTTCAGATAGAGGCAGTTGGCGAAACGAAAATTGCCCTTGCTTATGTTTTTGTCACGTATCTGCCCGGCGAAATCGTACAGTCCGCCGAAAAGAGCCTTGTGTATGGCCAAAAGCCCGGCGACTGTGCCGACTTCGATATTGTGTATTTCGCCCGACTCGAAAAGGCGTTTCGCATTTTCGAGGCTCAAAGCGTCAATGTCCTTTGTTTGCCGTCCGTTCATTTTGCGGCACGCTTGCGCTCCAGGTCATCGAGGATGATTTTGCGCAGCCGCAGGTGGTTGGGCGTTACCTCCACATACTCGTCCTCCTTGATGTATTCGAGAGCCTCCTCGAGCGAGAATACCACCGGCGGCACTATTTTCACCTTGTCGTCAGAGCCGCTGGCACGCATGTTTGTCAGCTTCTTGGACTTGGTGACGTTGACCACTATGTCATTGTCCTTGGCGTTTTCGCCAACGACTTGGCCGGCATACACTTCCTCCTGCGGAAATATGAAGAAGCGTCCCCGGTCTTGCAGCTTGTCAATCGCGTATGCGTATGCCGTGCCGGCGGAAAGGGCAATGAGCGAGCCGTTTACGCGACGCTGTATGTCGCCCTTCCACGGCTGGTACTCGAGGAACCGGTGCGCCATTATGGCCTCGCCGGCAGTGCCGGTAAGCACATTGTTGCGCAGCCCGATGATGCCGCGAGAGGGAATTGTGAACTCGATGTTGATGCGGTCGGCCTGTGTCTCCATCGACACGATCTCGCCACGGCGGCGCGTCACCATGTCGATGACCTTGGAGGAGTATTCCTCCGGCACGTTGATGGTCAGCACCTCTACAGGCTCGCATTTCTGGCCGTCTATCTCCTTGATGATTACCTGCGGCTGGCCTACCTGCAGCTCATACCCCTCGCGGCGCATGGTCTCGATGAGGATAGAGAGATGCAGCACGCCGCGCCCATAGACTATCCACTTGTCCTCGCTGTCGGTCTTCTCCACGCGGAGGGCGAGGTTGCGGTCGAGCTCACGCTGCAAGCGTTCCCATATATGGCGCGAGGTGACATACTTGCCGTCTTTGCCGAAGAAAGGCGAGTCGTTGATTGTGAATGTCATCGACATCGTAGGCTCGTCAATGGCGATGCGCGGCAGCGGTTCGGGGTTTTCAGGGAGCGAGATGGTGTCGCCGATTTCAAAATCCTCGAGGCCGACGATAGCGCAGATGTCGCCGCTCGGCACTTCCTGCACCTTCTTGCGTCCCATTCCCTCAAACGTGTGCAGCTCCTTGACGCGCTGGCGGCTGACTGAGCCGTCACGGCGGCAGAGGGCTATCTCCTGGCCTTCGCGTATTGTGCCGCGATGCACGCGGCCTATGGCGATACGGCCTACATAGCTGCTGTAGTCGAGGCTCGTGATGAGCATCTGCGTGTCGCCCTCGTAGACCGTAGGCGCGGGGATGTTGTCGATGATTGCGTCGAGAACTGCTGTGATGTCCTGTGTCGGCTTGTGCCAGTCGGTAGACATCCACCCCTCCTTGGCGGAGCCGTATATGGTGACGAAATCGAGCTGGTCCTCCGTCGCGCCGAGCGAGAACATGAGGTCAAACACCATCTCGTTCACCTCGTCGGGGCGGCAGTTGGGCTTGTCAACCTTGTTTACCACAACCACCGGCTTTAGCCCCATCTGTATCGCCTTCTGCAATACGAAGCGGGTCTGCGGCATCGGGCCCTCGAAAGCGTCAACGAGCAACAGGCATCCGTCAGCCATGTTCAGCACACGCTCCACCTCGCCGCCGAAGTCTGCGTGTCCCGGGGTGTCGATGATGTTGATTTTTACGCCCTTGTAGTTGATGGAGACATTCTTGGAGAGGATTGTTATCCCTCGCTCGCGCTCGAGGTCATTGTTGTCGAGTATCAGCTCTCCGGCATTCTGGTTTTCACGGAAAAGGTGTCCTGCGAGGAGCATTTTGTCCACGAGAGTAGTCTTGCCATGGTCAACGTGGGCTATAATGGCTATGTTTCGGATGTTCTGCATATAGATTGGCGCGAAGCAAATACGCTAAGCGGCTGCAAATTTACAAAAAATCCGCGTGAAAACGGCTGAAAGTGAGCAAAAACGACACACCCCGCCCCGCTGCCATTACTGGTTTTCGGGGACACGAGGCGCAGCTGAAGCGGCTGGCAGGCAATGTGCCATAATTTTTGGGCGGCTTCGGCAGGTATCTCGTTTTTTTTATGTACTTTTGCATCGCGGCTGCATGCAGCCGCAGACATGACATTTTAATACCATTAATATATGCCTTCTATATCTAATCGGGTTCAGGACATGCCGTCCTCGCCCATCAGAAAACTCGCGCCGCTTGCCAATGAGGCTCGCGCCAAGGGTCTGCGCGTCTTCGGCCTGAACATCGGCCAGCCGGACCTTCCCACCCCTCCGGAGGCTCTCAAGGCTCTGCACGCTGTTGACCGCACTGTCCTCGAGTATTCTCCCAGTGACGGTCTTCCCTCGCTGCGCAAGAAGCTGGTGGAGTATTACAACCGCTTTGACATCAATGTAGAGCAGAACCAGATCGTCGTCACTGCTGGCGGTTCGGAGGCTCTGCTGTTCGCGTTCCTGACAGCCATGGACCCGGGCGACGAAATCATCTTCCTCGAGCCCGCGTATGCCAACTATGTGGCTTTTGCCAAGACTGCGGGCGTGAAGATAATCGGTGTTCCTTCCGACATCAAGAACGGTTTCGCACTTCCCCCCATTGAGGAGTTTGAGAAGCGCATCACCCCGAAGACCAAGGCTATCCTGATCTGTAACCCCAGCAACCCGACCGGCGGCGTATACACCCGCGAGGAGCTGCTGAAGATACGCGACATCGTCAAGAAGCACAACCTGTTCCTCCTCTCCGACGAGGTTTACCGCGAGTTCTGCTACACAGACACTCCCGTGACCTCCGCCATGCAGCTCGAGGGCATCGAGGATCAGGTCATACTGATTGACTCCGTGTCAAAGCGTTACAACGAGTGCGGCATCCGCATCGGCTGTCTCGTGACACGCAACAAGGACATCTATGCCGGCGTGATGAAATATGCGCAGGCTCGCCTCAGCCCCCCATTGCTGGGTCAGCTCGTGGCCGAAGCGTCTATAGACACCCCGCAGGAATACATGACAAAGGCGTTTGCTGAATACCGCCGCCGCCGCGACTTCCTGCTGGAAGGCCTCAACAAAATCCCCGGCGTGTTCTCACCCGTCCCCATGGGTGCGTTCTACACCGTGGCAAGCCTCCCCGTGGAGAATGCCGAGGAGTTCTGCAAATGGTGTCTGCGCGAGTTCAGCTATGACGGCGCGACAGTGTTCATGGCGCCGGCTGCCGGCTTCTACTCTACGCCCGGAATGGGCCTGAACCAGGTGCGCATCGCATACGTGCTGAAAGAGGCAGACCTCGCCAAAGCGTTGACAGTCCTTGCCAAGGCACTCGAGGCATATCCCGGCACAATCCGTTGACAATCCGAAAAATACTGATACACGGAGGGCGCATCAAATTGCTGATGCGCCCTCTCTTATTTCTTGTCCTGCTCGAGTATGGCGAAGTAAAAATGACTTGCATTTGCAGTGACAAGACTACCAGGGGCTGCGCGGTATGGCACAGCCCCTGGTATATGCAGTGTCCGGCATCCTCAATCGTCCGCCTTGCGTCCCCGCTCCACCAGCCCCACCACGCGGATGCTGACCTCGTACAGCAGATACAGCGGCACTGCCACGACTACGAGCGTCATTAAGTCGGGCGGCGTGATGATAGCGGCGACCACGCAGATGATGATGAATGCATGTTTGCGGTATTTTTTCAGGAAACTGGACTTGACTATGCCCATCTTCGCCATGACGAAAGCGGCTACCGGCAGCTGGAACACCAGTCCGAGCATTATCGTCAGCGTCACAAACGTCGATATGTAACTGTCTATGGTGATTATGCTTTTCACGCTCTCTGACACCGAATACGTCCCAAGGAACTGGAACGAAATCGGGAACAGTATGTAGTAGCTCATCAGCACCCCGACCAAGAACAGGGCATAGACCACGCATACCACCTTGACCGAGTACTTGCGTTCGTTGTCCATCAATGCCGGTGACACAAACCTGAACAGCTCAAACAGTATGAACGGCGAAGCCGCCAGCAGTCCAAGGTAGATTGATGTCGAGATGTGCGTCATGAACTGGCTCGAAAGGTCGGTCGCTATCAAGTCAACATGGAAGTCTGCGAAACGGAATTGGCTGTCAAACAGCCTCATCATGTCCTCGAGCAGATGATAGGTGATGAAATCTGACTGCCCGGGCGCAAGCAGGACGCTGAACGTCCAGTCCTTGAACGCGAATATCACGCACGACAGCAGTGCTGTAACCACGGCAATGCGTATAAGCATCCTCCGGAGGACATCGAGATGCCCCCCGAAGGTCATCAACTGTTCAGAAGGCTTCATTTCTGCCTGTTGTCACCCAGCTCTTGCGGCAGCTCACCAGCCTTGGTCTCGGCATTTGCTTCCGCCTCGGATGTCTCCTCCATGGGAGCGTCGCCCTCCTTGCCGGTCACGTCGTTCATGCCGTCCTTGAACTCACGCACGCCCTTGCCCAGACCGCGCATCATTTCCGGCAGCTTCTTCCCGCCAAACAGCAGAAGGGCAAGTCCGCCGATGAGCAGCAGCTCCGTCGTTCCTATGAATGTCAGTATCATATCTGTCAGTTTTTATTCAGGCACGTTCAGGACTATCGCGCAGGAGTCGAAATCGATTTCCCAGTTTCCGCCCTCCGCGCTTTCCCACTGGTATTTGGTCGCCATGCGGTCCCACCAAGCCTGAAACTTGGTGCTTGTCTCGCCGAGGTCCTTGACGAGCCGTTCGTACAGCTCCTTGTTGTCAGGTGTCAGGATTTTGGCAAGTTCGTACAGCCCGTTACGGCGTTCAAAGAGCGTCTGTATTTCGTCGCGCTCCTGCTCGGTCACTTTTCCTACTGTCTTGTTCATGATTTGATGATTTCAAATGGGTCGAGGTAATCTATTTCCTTGATGTCGCCATGCGGCAGCACTATCCCTTTCTGCCGGAGCAGCGAGGCGAGGCTGCGCGAGGCGTTGCGCTCCGTGTGGGCAACGACGCACTGCTCGTGCGAAGGGGTGTTGACCTCGAGCGTAGTCTTGCGGTTGAGCCATACGCAGCGGCGGCACTGGAACGCATCGCATTTCCGGCATATCGGCGCATGGTCGAGGCGGAACAGCTGCGGGTTCTTTATGTCAACGCCGCTTGCGAGGTCGCCAGCGCTTTCGCTGCCGTCAAGCCAGAACGCCGGGCATACGTAGAACTTGCCGTCAGGGGCAAGGGTTATGCTCTCGTCTCCCGCGCCGCAGTTGTTCATGCTGTCGAGGAAGATACGGTCTGTGAGCAGGTTGAACTGCACGGCGTGGTCAGCCGCATACTCGTCGGCAATGACAGGCAAAAGCCCCTCGAGGGCCTTGCGGTATCTGCCGAAATCCTCGTCTGTAAGCGCGTCTATGTCCGTAAGCACAACGACGAGGCGCGAAACCGCCCGCAGCATTTTGATGATGCACTCCGCATTGTCGATGAATCCGTTCAGCGTAGTGCGCACCACGTAGCTGCCTTCGGCGGCACACTCCATGCTGCGGACATCCTCCCACGATTCCAGCACAACCACGTCTGCACCCGCGAGCAAGTCCGTGTCCTCGCACCGCGAGCTGACTATGTCGGCATGGTCAACCGTGTCAATCAGCTGCTTGTACCCGTCGGGCAGCACGCTGTCAGGATAGACAAACTGGACGTTAAGGTTCTCCTTCATCGACCAGAAAATGGCTTGCTCGAGGATATCCAGAGGCATGAGGCGGTCTGTTGATGAGCCTTTCTCATAGTGGCAGAATGAAACAGCGTCATCTGCCAGAGGGATAATCATGTATTTCAGCATATCAGCAGGGGTTAGAGGTTGTACGACGACGGTTCTCTTCATACTCCGCACGGCTGTTCTCGAGTTCGAGCTTGCGGTACAGCTTGTTCCAATAGTAGTTGTTGGCACGCACGCGGGCCTTGTGCATCTTGCAGATAGCCGTTGAACGCTGGAACACAGTCGGCGTGTCGGCAGCGTCATAGTTCTCGCCCTGACACCACGCGCAACCGCTTGCCACCTCACAGTCTATGCATTTCTGCGGCGACTGCGTGGTGCGGTCGAGCGACAGGAACGGCCGCAACTTGTTGTGATCGATGCCGTCACGCACATTCCCGATTATCAGCGGACGCTTGCTGCGCAGGGAGTACCCGGCAAACCGCGTGCACGGGTAGAAATTGCCGGCAGCATCCACTGCCAACATTTTGCCCGCGCCACACCAGTTCTGATTATCCAATTTTGCGTCCATCGGCTTCCCTATTGTCTCCGAGAAGAACGAACACGAAAACGCCTGATAACATCCGTTGTCTATTATCGCATCAGCCAATTCTATCAGCTGTTGCTCAAACAATTCATCGTCGCCCTCTTTCCACACATCCTCAAAAACGCAGTTGATGTTGACCTCATGTATCCCGAGTGAATACAGATGAAGAACGCTCTCCTTGATGTAAGGAATGTCGGCTGAACTAATCGTTACTTTCGTACCTCCGAAGGGGAACTGCGAGAGCCACAGCGGAATGTTGCGCACCACATCCTCATACGAACCTTTTTCAGGGCCGCTGCCCTTCCAAATGCGGTTGAGGTCGTGTTTCCGCTTAGTCCCGTCAATGGTTATACCTATAGACAAATGGTCCTTGTTCTTCTTGATGAACTGCTGGACCTTTTCCGAATCGTAGTTTATGCCATTAGTAGAAAAGCTGAAGCGGTACGAATTGAACCAATGATGATTTATGCGGAACATCTCGGTTTTGATGTAGTCGCAGATTTTGTCAATCAGGTCAATTTCGAGGAACGGCTCGCCGCCAATGAAATCCCAAATGACGGAAGCCTCCTTGTATTCATCCTCTCGAGACAGAACGTAGTCTATGGCAGATTTTGCGACCTGCCAAGACATACGTTCCGTCTCGTTTTTACCGACGAGGTAACAGTACTTGCACGCAAGCTGGCAGTCTTTTGTGACAATGAACGTGATGTTCTTTGCCATGCCATGCTGCCACGTCTTACCTGTCTGTTTGGTTAGATTAGTAGGAATATCCACTACAACTTCCTGAGCAACTACCTTTGCATGTGCCCATGCAGTAACCCTTGCATGCTCCTGAACAGCTACCTGCACAACTGTTAGTGCAGCCATAAGAGCAGCATCTGCCGCAAGATCCCGAGCAACCATAGCTGCAGCCAAAATTACAACCATCCTCCGCCGGAATTTCAGCGGCTTTGCCTATAAGTGGGATGTTTGCAATTGCAATTGCTCCAAGGATTGGGAGTGCGGCTTTTGCAGCATTTTTGAAGAACTGTCTGCGATTTTGCAGCTCTTCTTTCTTGTCTTTTTCGCTCATAGAGTGAATGAATTTGTCTTGCCTTATAACATCTCGGATTCAGGCGATTACACGAAAAAAGCGTGAGATGCTGTATCTCGTTGCTCTCCCATTCCTATAGAGGCTCTCGCATCGCCCGTCACAGTGGAAAGAGCAACGCCAAAGCCTCACGCTGTATGATTTGGCATAACGCACGCCACACAGCGAACATCTGCCAAAATATTCATACTCAAAAGACATCTAACGTTGCTACATCCTTGACTGTGACTTGAGAATTTGCGAGATTCCTATAGGTCAAGAATATGCGTAAGATAAACGCTTCAATATTATGTCTGCAAGCGGCTTGCGGTTCTGGTGAGCCGCTCGCTGCCTGTAAGTGCAAAGTTACAACATAGTTTCCATACTGCCAAATATTTAACATTTACCGCTGCGAACACAGCATTTCCGTGAATGTCGCGCTACGCTGCCGGTGATATTGCGGCTGCATATCGGAGGACACGACGTGCTTTCTGCTGGTGATGAAAAAAGGAGCAGGCAGCACCTGTCAGGCACTGCCTACTCGTTAAAATACTTGTCTATGAAGATTTACAGTCTTTTCTTGTTTCTTGAGTCACTCGGCCTCGCCGCCGTTGATGTTCTTTTCATCGCCGTTCCAGTCCATGAGGTACACGCCTCGGAGGGATAGCTTGTCCTTGCCGATTTTGAGGTTCATGCTGTAGGCGCATCCGGCTTCGAGGGTGATACCGCTGGCGGGTACGGTGTATGAGTACGCTTTTCCATCGCTCATGTATACTGTGATCATGCGCTCGCCTGGCGTCTGTCCCTTGCTGGGATAGAATATGGCTTCGTATGTGTAGCCGTCTAATGCCTCAATCCCGTGCATGGTCACGTCTGCATAATAGTCGTCGTTTGATGGTGTGACAGCGTTCTTTATGTTCGGCTCTGTGATGTCTATGTCCACACAGCCGGCAGTCTGGCGTATTACCACTTTCTGAACGGACACGTCCTTGCCCTCAAACTCGTCGCCCATGGTGAGGTTCAGCGTGAGTTTTACCAGCGCGTGCTTCATGAGCAGGTTGACTGCTTTTGAAGCGTCGAGGTCTCTGCTCGGCACGAAATCCTGTTTGCATTCGTATACGAAGTCAGCACCCTCAATGCCGGCAGACTGGTCTGTGGCGATATTGAATGTTATGTAATCAGCTGCGGTCCCATCTATGAGGTAAGGCGCGTATGCGTATATTTCGACGGGAGTGTCAGCTCCCGGCCAAAGCACCATGGTGCTTGAGGACCAGCTGCCGCCGTTGTTGACCCACATCACATTGTCCGAGTTGTAGCGGGTCACGCTTTCGGAGGCGGCTTTCAGGAAGAAGCCGAGGTTGTCGCCGGTGTATTCAGCCGCGCTGCGGCGTTCCGGCTCGGCGATGGCGGCGCGTATGCGCACTTTTCCGTCCTCGGGGTAGTTGCCGTTTGGTTTCGGCTCGTTGTCATTGCCGCAAGAGGCGAGCATGGCTGCTGCGGCAATGATGCAGGCATATCTTGTATATTTCATTGTTGGTAAATCATTTAATAGTTGCAGCAGATGTTATTTTGCGGTTATGTCGTGTGACGAAGTCTCCGGTGCGCCAGACACGCCGATTGCATTTGCGCCTCCGGCTTTCGCGCCGTAGTACCAGCAGGCAATAGTCTCGTTGCCTTTGACGTCATATCCTATCAGGGCGCCGACATAGCTGTTGCCGTATGTTTTTGAAGTGTCGAGAGTGCCGTTGAAATGACAGTCTAACGCCGTGCCGTAATACATGTAGCCTATCAGGCCGCCGAGCCGGCAGTCGAAGGCTCCTCCGTTGTCTTGTGACACCTTGCCGCTTGCAGAGCAGCCTATCATAGCTCCCATGTAATTCTCGATGTCGTCTTCGTTTTGCACGCCTAACCAGCCGGTGAATCCGCCCACGTTCCAGTCGGTGGCATTGACGTCGGCAGATGTGGTGCAGTATTGAGCCGTAGAGCCGTACCACAGGCAACCGGCGAATCCGCCGACAGACCATGTGCCTGACACCTTGCCCGCTGCGGAGCAGTTGATGAAATCGGTCTTGAATGAGTTGCCCACGAGCGCGCCGCAGTCATTGCCGCCGTTAATGATCGCATTTGCGCTGCAGTCGTAAATGCCTCCGTAAGACACGTCCCCGATGAGGCCTCCCAGGTTGTTTCCGGCGGTGACAGTTCCGCTCACATGGCAGTTGGAGATGGCAGGGTTGTTCGGGTATACGGAACTCATTGTGCCTCCGAGGATGCCGGCATGGCCGTCAGCCTGTATGTTTGCGCCCTTTATGGTCAGGTTTTTGACGGTTCTTTCGTTGTTAAAGGCCGGACCGATGAAGCCGAAGAGGCCTGCGGCGTCGCCTGTGCCGGTCTTGTTGACAGCGAGGTTGTAGATGGTGTGCCCGTTTCCGTTGAAAGCACCGCTGAAGCTCTTGCCGTGTCCATCGTTGTACGAGCCTATCGGAGTCCATTCATGCCCGGCGAGGTCGATGTCGCTCTCGAGCCGGAAATAGTTTTTGTAGAACGAGGGGTTCTCGCCGGCACCGGAATTGACGCGCTGTGCGATGTACTGCAGCTGTGCTGCGGTGCGTATGATGTACGGGTCTTCCGCCGAGCCGGTGCCTTCAGTAAGGCCTGTGGCCACGGAAGTTCCGTCCCACACGTCCATCTCCTCGGCATCGGTTTCGCCGTCCTCGAGAGCTGCTCCTTCTTCCCAGTCAGATACGAGCACATTGCCCACGGTGAGGAAGTCCTTGCCGACAGTCACGAGCAGGGTGTAGCAGTAGTTGCTCTCAAACGTGAGGGCTTCGGGAGAGTTCCATGTATATGTCTTGCCGTTTATATTGATTGCAATTCCGAATTTGCCGCCCTCGAGCGTGGAGGGAATCACGAGAGCCTCGTATTCGGCTGTTGCCTTGGAGCTGTCGCCCTCGCCAGGGGTGAACGCAGTCGGGCATGCGACAATTTCTGCTTCTCCTGTATAGGAAGTGTCTGACCACCGCTCGTAATCCGGTTCAAAATACCGCTGTACAGCCGTTCCGTTCACCTTGAGGTATTCTATCGGATTTTGGGTTGTCCCCGGGACACGGTTGAACTCTGTAGCCATTGTTATCTTGACTTTCACTTTGGCCTTGAGGTGGTTGAAGTACAGGCTCACCTTGCCCCCCATAGCTGTCTGTAATGACATTTTTGGCGGAGCGTACAGTATGTCTGCTTGCTTCACCCAGCTGTCGCTTGTCTGGCTGCTCTCTGTGACGATCAGAGCCTTGTTGTAGTCGTCCTGTTGCAGCAGCTGCCCGTTCATGCTGAGCGCGGACACGGTAATGGGTGTTTTGCTGTCAGCCCAAAGCATCTGCACCGGATCGCCAACGTTGTTTTCGTTTGTCGTCTGGTCGGTTATGGCATAGCTTTTCCAGCCGGTAGCCTCGTTTTTCATCGCTACGTAGTAGCTGTATTTCGGGCCGGCGTTGCTGACGACTTTGAGCATGAACGTCGGTATTTCGGAGTCGTCCTCGATGCCGGCGCGAGTGCTGTTCAGCGAGGTGACTATCTGTATCTCGTTGCTCAAGTTCTCCGGGTCCATGTCTTGCGAGCAAGAGGCCAGCATTGCGGGCAATGCGCCCAGGAGCAGAAGATTCTTGTATAGTTTCATAGATGAGTGTTTGTGTTGTCAGTTGTGGTAATGGTTAGTCCATGGCTTCGCCGCCATTGATTTCATCGCCTTCGACCCATTTGTTGATTGTGATGTCGCCGAGTGTGATTTCGTCACGGCCTACGATGAGGTTTACGGTGGTGTACTTGCCGCTTTCAAGGCGGATGTCAGAGTTGTGTCGGTATGTGTAGTCCTTGCCGCCGATACGCACATGGATTACGGATACGCCTTTCTGCGGTATAACAATCGAGGCGTACTGCGCATTGGCAGTGATTGTGGGAAGTGTCAGCTCGACCTTGTTTGTAGTCCAAGCCTTCACGTCCTGCGTCAGGTAGTTGACGGTAGCGCCGTTGGCGGTGTCCTCCACACGCACGTTCTCAACAGTCGGCGTGCCGCCCCATTGGTTGCGGTATTCGAGGTTGACTATGAGTTGTTGCTGCAGGCAGTAAGCGCGAGGGCTGCTGCTGCCACAGGAATAAGGAACAAGTTTGTTATTCATATTTTTAGAGTTAGATTTTTTTTCGTGTTGCGGCAGAGATAAATCCCCCGGTTTGCCTCAGGAGGCTCAGTCCTCCGGGTTGAGTACTTCGCCGTTGATGACCCACCCTTCGGTCCAGCCGTTGATGGAGATGGCCGACAGGCGCATGAAGGGCTTCATGTCCTGGTATTTCATCTCGATGATGTACTTGCCGGCGGGCTTCATGAGCGGAGCCTCGAGCGTGTAGTCATAGCCCTTGCCGTCTGCCATCACAAGGTGCAGGGTGAGACGTGACCAGTCCGCTCCTGCGACGGTAGGCATAAGATGTATGGTAGTGGTCAGCAGGACAGCGTCTGATGATTTTGTACTTTGAATTTCTGTGGGGAGGGGGGCGGCGGTGGCATTGCCGTAATTCCCCTCCAGGTCTTTAAGCACCGGGAATATTCCGGTTGAAGAATTGTTTACATAACCCGAGAGGATTGCGTTCTCTGGTATTCCCTCGATTCTGATGGTCAGTTCAGAGAGAATTCGTTTCAACTGCACTTGCGTTGAAGTGATGCCGCTGCCGGCTACAGTTACGGCAGCGACGCCATAGTGGGCATGCTTAGGCGATGAGCTTGGTTCGCCAATGCGAAATAATAGGTTTTCGTATGCTATCAGACTGTTAGCTGCTGATTTGTCTACGGCAAATGGTTCTACCAGGTTTGTGGCAGCGACGACGGTGTAGTTTCCTTCCGGGAGAGGGTAGATGGAGCGTGCCAGCTGGCGCGGATCGTTGTATTCATGCTCGCCGACGAGAACGCCGTCAGCGGAGCGGTATATCCACAGCTTGATGTCGCCGACGGGCGTGCCGAGGTCGTCATCGTCGAGCCAGGACAGCGAGACAGCGAGACCCTGCTCGCCGTCATGCTCTTCCTTGTCGCAGGAGGAGAACAGAGCGGCGAGGCAGACAGCCGCGCAGGACAATAATAGGGTAATAGAATCGTGTATAAGTCTCATGTCACTGTTTTGTAGTTGTGTCGTCTGCGCGGCTGCTGCTTGTCGAAACGCGGCGTGCCTTGCTGTTTTCCGTCTCATTGTGGTCTATGCCGTTGCCAGCGGCGGTAATACGCACGGCATCTATGCCGTGGCTGACGAGCCACAACTTGACGGTCTCGGCACGCTGGCGCGATATGCGGTCGTTGACGGCGACGCTGCCTGTGGCGTCGCACCATCCGTTTACGGTCACTTTCATCTCCGGGTTTGCGCGGAGCAGGTTGAGTATCTGCTGCATCTTCGCTTGCTCGGAGGGGGTGATGTCCGTGCGGTTGAAGGGGAAGTACACGTCGGGGAATGACACGCTGCTCTCGTCGCTGTCGGCGGCTATTGTCACGGCGTTCTTGCCCTCGTCTGCGGCATCAGCGGCGGGCGTCTCCGTAGCGGGTGCGGACTCTTCTGCTGCCGGCTCAGGTTGCTTCTCGGAACATTCGGTAGTCACCACAGGGCGCATGGCGAAGCCTGTCTCGCTGCTTTCAGCCGTGTCTGCGGCGGCTTTCTTCTTCGAGCTGCCGAATGACAGGCCGAGGCGTATGCCGCTTTCCCAGATGAAGTTGGAGTGGTGTATATGCTTGGGCATGCCGTCGATGCGCTGTCCGCAGAACGAGGTTATGCCGGAATATATGCCGAGGCTCAAGTTTGTTGTCAGGCGGTATGCCGCACGTATGTCGCCGCCGTATGCGAAGTGCCAGCGGGTATCGCTTTTGAGTGCAGTCTCTTCGCCCTCAATAGTCTTGATTGTGGCTTTTGTCCCGGCGGCGGCTATCATGGGGGACAGTTCAATCGACCAGCGGCTGTCGCGGGTCTGCGGTGCGAAGCCGAGCAGGTTGACGTTGAGGCGCACGCCGTACCGCTGCGCGGAGATGTCGCTGCGCAGGGAGGAATAGTTCCAGCCATCCATGTTTAGTACCGGCGCGTGATACATCATGCCGTCGCTGCCGAGCCAGTATTCACTCGCCTCGCAGCAAGCTCGCGCAGACGTGGCGACAGACGAGTATTTCGCGAACAGCTCTGCCGACAGGGCGGCATTGAACCGATATCCGCCGTGTATGCCGGCTGACCAGCCGGCACGTGTCTTGTCGTGACCGAAGCTGCTGAACGTGCTTGTTGCGAATGGCGCTCCTCCCTCGATGCCGGCATACCAGCTGGTATGTGCGTCATCGGCGGCATACGTCTTCATCGCGGGCAGTGTCATGGCCAGGGCGACAAGATATGGGACTGCTTTTGTCAGCCTTATATACATGGGTGTGCTTTTGAAGTATTTCGACTCAATTCTTATTCCCTTGCGACTGGTTGCGTGTCGAGTGCGGAAGTCCCACGAGGCAACGCATAATTGTCACGCTGCAAAATTACAACGTGCCGGCGAGCCGAGAACTATGGTGCCGCCACAAAGTGTTGCGGCTGACGAGGTGCTTGTGAATTTTAACTTTCCTCTCGCGTCTATTGTATCATCGTAAGAGGAAAATCTTTGCTTTTGGAGTGTGTCTTAGGGACTGAATTTTTCTTTTAGCGTGCAGTTGCCTTGCTTCTAAGGTGTGGTGTGAGTCTGTAATTGTTTGAATTGCAGCGGTTTCTGTCGATGGGTTATAAATGCACTCCTGAAACGATGTCGGCATCGATGTTTTGGATGTTTTTCTTGGCCTTGCAGTAGGCGGTGTTGGAAACGAAGCCGGCAGCATCAGCTATCTCCGCTTGCTTGGCCTCGGGATGAGCCTCTATGTACTGCCGCGCGTATTCGAGACGGAACATGTTGATGAGCCTGTAATAGCCCATTGCAGCGATGAACCGGCTTGCCGGGGCTATCATCCCTTGGTTTATCTCGGCGATGACCTCGGTTTTCTTCAGGTGTTTCTCCTTGTACTTGGCGAGTATGACTTCGATTACGGCGCGTTTTACCTCGTCTGTATACGGCGCGGTTGCCATGGCTGTGCTGTCAGGCAAAGCCGTTCCGCTTTCTGCCACCGCTTCGCCCATATCTGTGCGGGGGGCGTCCGCCTCATCTGCGGGGGCGTCTGCGGCTATCTTGTCGGGGGCGGAGAACCGTTGCGGATTGAGTATCATGCACAGGAATATCAAAGCCCAGACAGAGGCTAACAGGTCGAGGACAAATTTCAGCACTCGGCTGTCAGCGATGACGATGCACCACATCAGCGCGATATACGCCAATGGCATCCATACCACCCTGTTTGCGAATACGTAGGGGAAGTCGTCCTCGGTGGCGTAGTTTTGCGTGTGAAACTCGCGGATCTTGTCCTGCAGTTTTCTGGTGACGAACACGAGGCGGGCAGTCAGCATAAGGCTGACCGCACCTATAGTCCACCATAGCCACCACATCTGCTGCTCAAACCATTGGCTGTCAATCAGTACTGTCACGAACATCGCTGCGAGCATCGCCATTGGCACGATGAAGAGGAGCCGGTTGATGCGGGCTTCGAGCTTCTGGAGGCTGAAATAGCGCATTATGAGGAGGGAGACTATCGCTGGGTAGAACATTATGCCGAACATCCCGGCGTAGTGCCACGCTCCGGGGTCTGAAGGGTCGAGGTAGTAGGGGAGGTACATCAGTATCCCGGCATAGAAGAACGTGGTCTGCCGGCGTGCCGGGAAATAGAAGCCGGCGTTGTCACGATATGGGCGGCATACGTGAAACCAGCGTACTATGGCGCAGACCAAGCACGTGACCATAAGTACGAGGCATGCGTCGGCGCACCAGGTATAGGGAATTGCGGGGTTGTTCATTTTTCACAGCATGAATATAGTCTCGCAAAAGTACAAAAATTATCCGTGGCAGAGGCACAAGGCCCTCGTTATTTCTGAAAAAATTCAGTATTCACGTGGTTGAAAACGTGTACGCCACTTTGTTTTCCTCCGAATTATTGTTATTTTTGCCGTCTAAAACTCGGAATAGATGATAGAGGACCACATCATAAACAAGGAAAGCAACGAGAGCGCGGTGCTTGTCGGCCTCGTGACACAGCAGCAGTCGGAGACGAAGTGCAACGAGTATCTCGATGAGCTGGCGTTCCTCGCGCGTACTGCCGGCGCAGAGCCGGTGCGCCGTTTCGTGCAGCGGCTTGACTATCCCAACCCGCGGACATACGTGGGCAAGGGGAAGCTCGAGGAGATACGCCAGTATATCGAGGACAACGATACGGGGCTGGTGATATTTGACGACGACTTGTCGCCCAAGCAGGTGCTGAATGTGGAGCGGGAGCTGAAGGTGAAGATACTCGACCGCACGAGCCTGATACTCGACATATTCGCACGCCGTGCCCAGACGGCGACGGCTCGCACGCAGGTTGAGCTGGCGCAGTATCAGTATCTGCTGCCTCGGCTCACCCGAATGTGGACGCACCTCGAGCGGCAGCGAGGCGGTATAGGCATGCGCGGCCCCGGCGAGACGCAGATTGAGACCGACCGCCGCATCATTCTCGACAAGATTTCCCGGCTTAAGGAGGAGCTGCGCCACATTGACCGGCAGAAGAGCATACAGCGCAAGAACCGTGGCAAACTAACGCGCATCGCGCTGGTGGGATATACTAATGTGGGCAAGTCCACGCTGATGAACCTGTTGAGCAAAAGCGACGTGTTTGCTGAGAACAAGCTGTTCGCTACGCTCGACACCACGGTTCGCAAGGTGACTATAGAGAACCTTCCGTTCCTGCTCACGGACACCGTAGGCTTCATTCGCAAGTTGCCGACCCACCTCGTGGACTCGTTCAAATCCACGCTCGACGAGGTGCGCGAGGCTGATGTGCTGGTTCATGTGGTCGATGTCAGCCATCCGCAGTTCGAGGAGCAGGTGGATGTGGTGAGCCGCACCCTTGCCGATGTGTGCGGCTCGGGCGGCAAGCCGGTCATCATGGTGTTCAACAAGATAGATGCGTTCACCTACGAGCCGAAAGACCCGGACGACCTCACGCCGGCTACACGCCGCAACATCCCGCTCTCGGAGTTTGAGAAGACTTGGATGGCCCGTACCGAGGGCAACTGCGTGTTCATCTCGGCGCGTGAGAAGACCAACATAGACGCGCTTAAGGCACTTCTTTACCAGAAGGCGAAGGAGATACACACCGAGCGTTTCCCGTACAACGATTTTCTCTATCAGAAATATGACGAAGATGAATTGTCCTGAATACCGGCAGCTGCGCTGGTGGGAACGCCAGCAGCTTGAGCGGCAGGGTTGCTCCTCGCGTGAGTGGGAGCGTGTGCTCATAACAGATGCTACCGACCTGTCATTGATACGCTGCGTGCGTTTCTGCGGCGACGTGTCGATAGGGGCGTTGGGCAGCAGCGACAGCGCGGCTGAATGCGGCATCGAGAACGCCCGCATCTGCGACTGCGTGCTTGGCGACAACGTGGCCATCCGCAACATCGGCGGAGCATTGCGCGGTTGCTCTGTCGGCGACCGTGCCGTAATAGAGAATACCGCCCGCGTGGAGTTTGAACAGTCTGCCCCATGCGGCTTGCTGACGGCAGTCAATGTGCTTGACGAGACTGGTTCGCGCCCAGTGTATATCTATCCTGGCTTGTCGGCTCAGGTGGCGTGGCTGTCTGCGCATTACCCCCACTGGGCGGAGGAGACGCTTCGCCCGATGCTCGACGAGCGGTTTGACGTGTGTGCCGTGCCGCCGGCGATAGGCGCGGATGCGGTGATACGCGACTGCGGCCCGCTGGTGAATGTACGTGTGTATGACGGCGTTACAATACAGGGCGCGAGGTCGCTGAAAAATGGCATGGTGGTCAACAATGCCCCCCACGGACGTGAACTCGCATACGTAGGCAGCGGAGTCGATGCCGAGAACTTCATCATTGAGGACGGTATTGTTGACAGCGGATCGCTGCTGCGCAACTGCTATGTGGGGCAAGGTGTTGTCGTTGACAAGGGTTTCACCGCTCACGACACCCTGATGTTTGCCAATACTTCGCTCGAAAACGGCGAGGCATGTGCCGTATTCGCCGGGCCGTACACCGTCAGCATGCACAAGTCGTCGCTGCTGATAGGGTGCGAGCTGTCGTTCATGAACGCGGGTTCGGGAACTAACCAGAGCAACCACATGTACAAGCTCGGACCGGTGCATTGGGGCATCATGCAGCGCGGTGTCAAGACGGCCAGCAGCTCATACGTCATGTGGGGTGCGAAGATAGGTGCGTTCTCGATGATAATGGGCACGCACAAGAACCACCCTGACACGTCTGATTTCCCGTTCTCATACATATTCGGTGACGAGAAGGGGGCGACGACAGTTGTCCCGGGCATGATGCTGCGCAGCTGCGGGCTGGCGCGTGACGAGAAGAAATGGCCTGTCCGCGACCGCCGGCTGAAACGTCGCATACCGATGCACGACCGTATCAACTTCCCTGTACTCAATCCTGTGACAGTGAGCGCAATGGCGAGCGCGATGGACTTGATAGACTCGCTGATAGCCAAAGGACCTGACGACGACCTGTTCATCCGCCACAAGGGGATGAAGTTCCGTGCCTCGAGCCTCGACCGCGCCAAGAAATACTATACGCTTGCCATAGCGCATTACCTGCAAACGGTACTGAACGACGAGCCGTTCCCCGAAGCGGCGGACGGCAGCGAGGCTGTGAAATGGGTGGATGCCGGCGGGCAGACCGTGGCAGCAGCTGATATCGAAGCTGCCATGCAGGCTGAATCGCTGGCAGACATCGAGGCGGTGTTCACACATGCAGCCGAAGCTTTTCCCGACCGCGAAAGGGCGTGGATCGCTGCAACGCTGCGCGAATACTGGGAGAGCCGGCGGGAAATGATGCGGGAATATTCCGGGCAGTACCTGCAGCTGACAGCTGACGACCGTGCGGCATACCGCCGCTCGCTCGACGAGGAAACGGCAATGCTGCTGTCGTAGCGGCAGGGCTTATAACAGCGTGAAACAGCGAAAAATCCCGCGAGCGGCACGAAAAGTGCGAAAAATATGGCGTGAAAGTTCGGAGTGTCAGATTTTATTCGTAATTTTGCGCCACTCAAAGCCTTATGGGCTGCGAGCCGAGAATTATTAACCCTATTTATTAACTAATTTAATGAGTGAATTGAAAAATACTCAGAGCCCTATCGAAGACTTCGATTGGGAAGCCTACGAAATGGGCGAAACAGCTGGTTCGAAGAGCAGCCGCGAGGATCTGATGAAGACCTACGACGAATCTCTTAAGACAGCTAAGGACAATGAGGTAGTGACTGGCGTGGTGAAATCTATCACCAAGCGTGAGGTTCGTGTCGACATAGGCATGAAGTCAGACGCCATCATTCCCATCAGCGAGTTCCGTTACAATCCCGACCTGAAAGAGGGTGACGAGGTGGAAGTATACATCGAGTCACTGGAGGACAAGAACGGCCAGCTGAAACTCTCTCACAAAAAAGCCTGCCAGACACGCTCTTGGGACCGTGTCAACCAGGCACTCGAAAACGATGAAATCATCAAGGGCTACGTCAAGAGCCGCACCAAGGGCGGTATGATCGTCGATGTATTCGGCATCGAGGCATTCCTTCCCGGTTCGCAGATTGACGTGCGCCCCATCCGTGACTACGACGTGTTCGTGGACAAAACCATGGAGTTCAAGGTTGTGAAAATCAACCAGGAATACAAGAACGTCGTTGTCAGCCATAAGGCACTCATCGAGGCAGAACTCGAGGCACAGAAGAAGGAAATCATCTCCAAGCTCGAGAAGGGCCAGGTGCTCGAGGGCAAGGTGAAGAACATCACTCCTTACGGCGTATTCGTTGACCTCGGCGGCGTAGACGGTCTGGTACACATCACCGACCTGAGCTGGGGCCGCGTTTCCGACCCACGCGAGGTGGTACAGCTCGACCAGGACATCAAGGTCGTTATCCTCGACTTTGACAATGAGAAGAAGCGTATCGCCCTCGGCCTCAAGCAGCTCCTTCCCCATCCCTGGGACAGCCTCGACCCCAACCTCAAGGTGGGCGACCATGTGCACGGCCGCGTAGTGGTTATGACAGACTACGGCGCATTTGTAGAAGTGCAGCCGGGCATCGAAGGCCTCATCCACGTATCTGAAATGTCATGGAGCCAGCACCTCCGTTCCGCTCAGGACTTCCTGAAAGTCGGCGACGAGGTAGAGGCAGTAGTCCTGACACTCGACCGTGAGGACCGCAAGATGAGCCTCGGCATCAAGCAGCTCAAGAACGACCCGTGGGAGAACATCGAGGAGAAGTATGCTATCGGCAGCCGCCACACCGCCAAGGTGCGCAACTTCACCAACTTCGGCGTGTTCGTTGAGATAGAGGAAGGCGTTGACGGCCTTATCCACATCTCCGACCTCAGCTGGACCAAGAAGATCAAACACCCCAGCGAGTTCATCCAGGTGGGTGCTGACATCGAGGTTGTAGTGCTCGAAATCGACAAGGACAACCGCCGCTTGAGCCTCGGCCACAAGCAGCTCGAGGAGAATCCTTGGGACGTATTTGAGACAGTCTTCACTGTCGGCTCAATCCACGAGGGCCGTGTCATCGAGGTTATGGACAAGGGCGCAGTCATCGCTCTCGAATACGGTGTTGAGGGCTTTGCAACTCCCAAGCACCTTGTCAAGGAAGACGGCACACAGGCCAAGCTCGACGACAAGCTCCCCTTCAAGGTTATCGAGTTCAATAAGGACAGCAAGCGCATCATCCTCAGCCACAGCCGCATCGCCGAAGATGCTACTAAGGCAGAGCGCCGCGCAGAGCGTCCGGCACGTCGTCAGAACAACCGTCGCGACGAGGAGCAGATTGTAGCTCCGCAGATCGAGAAGACAACCCTCGGCGACCTCTCCGCTCTCCAGGCTCTGAAGGAGAAGATGCAGAAAGACGAGAACAACGGATAATTCGCATTATCCCGGACTATAAAGAAGCGGGCGCATCGTATGGTGCGTCCGCTTTTTGATTTTGTGCGGAGTTTATCTGAGTTCCCGGAGTACTCCGTGTCAGTACGGTTTGCGGTATTTGTCTGCGCCGGCGTCTTCCGAGGCTTCTTCGAGAATGCTAAGGTATGACGTGTACCTGCTTTGCGAGATATAATGCTGCTCGAGCGCGTCCATGACGGCACAGCCCGGCTCGCCAATGTGCTTGCAGTCACTGTAGCGGCAGCCCTCTGATGCCCTGAATATTTCGGGAAAATAGTGCGACACTGATGCCGGGTCGAAATCAATGACCCCGAAACCTTTCACTCCGGGGATGTCGATGATGTACCCTCCGCCGGGTATCTCTATCATCTCCGAGAATGTGGTGGTGTGCATACCGGTGTGGTGTATGTCGGAAATCGCCCCCGTCCGCAGGTTCGCTCCCGGGACAATGGCGTTGATAATAGACGATTTGCCTACGCCGCTGTTGCCGGCGAGCAGCGAAGTCTTCCCGGTTGTGGTGTCGCGCAGTTTTTCGAGTCCCTCGCCTGTATCGGCGGAGGTGAAAATGACCTCGTAGCCTATTTGCGTGTAGAGGATGCGCAGAGCCTCGGCGAGCTGGCGGTCATCGTCGTCCCACATGTCGCACTTGTTGATGACCAGGGAAGCCGGGATGGCGTAAGCCTCGGCAGTCGCGAGGAAACGGTCAATGAAAGTTGTTGTCGTTTCAGGCTCGCGCAGCGTGGCGACGAGGACGGCGCGGTCGAGGTTGGCGGCAAGGATGTGCGACTCTTTGGAAAGGTTTGAGGCACGGCGGATTATGTAGTTTCGGCGCGGCAGTATTGAGGTGATGTAGTCCGCATCGTCGGCGGCTTTTGCCACAGTCACGCGGTCGCCGACGGCCACAGGGTTGGTGGTGCGTATGCCGCGTATGCGCAGGTTGCCCTTGACGCGGCACGAAGTGTCGTCGCCCGAGTCGAGGCGCACGGTGTACGCGCTGCCGGTATTGCGGGTGACAGTACCCTCTTGCAGCGTGGATGTGTCTATAGCGTTGCGTGTCTTTTTCTTTGCCATATATAATGTATAACGCTGCCTCTGGCGATTAATTACACCATCGGCATTTTCTTTCGTGCTATTGCAGTTAGCGGATTATTTATTACCTTTGCGGCGATAATACATATTGACTGATAAAATCTTAAGGTAAAATGACTATTGAATCTATTGGAACAAACGCCGGAAAGGTGTACCAGGCTCTCGATGCCGCACCCGGCCGGACACTCGGCATGAAAGGCCTGCGCAAGGCTACAAAGCTGAAGAAGGATGAAATCCTGCCAGCCATCGGATGGCTCGGCAGAGAGGGCAAAATCTGCCTCGACGCGGACGGCGAAGAAATTAACGTGACACTGGCATAAGCCATTGTGCGCGGAGCATGAGAAATCCCGGGATGTCGGATGTGTCCGATTTCCCGGGATTAATTTAGGTGTGTTTGTGTGTTTACTTTCTGAAAACGACGGTCTGTATTACACGCACGGGCACTGCCTTGCCGTCGATGCGTCCCGGCGACCAGTGCGGCATGTCGGAAATGACGCGGGCAGCCTCTTTGTTGAGAGATTTTTCAACGCCCCGCAGTATAGCCACATCGGAAACTGAGCCGTCGGCATTGACCACAAACGACAGTGTCACACGGCCCTGGATGCCCTTGCGGTATGCTCGTTTGGGGTATTGCCTTGTCCGGTTGATGTATCGCAGCAGCATGGTGTCGCCGCCCGGGAATGCGGGCTTTTCGTCTACGAAATCATATTCGTACACTTCGCGATATGTGCTGTGTGCACACGCATCATAGCAGCGCACATAGACCGTCTGCGACATCGCCGCGAGGGGTGCTGACAGTGACAGCCCCACAAGTAGGGGGAGGAATGTCTTGTTGAACTTGGACATGCTCGTATCTATTCAGTTTCCGGGTGCAAATATAGCGAGCAGCCCCATACGCGGCAAGCGGTTTTAATTGCTTTATGCGTAGACTCTTCATATTTAACCTTTTTTGCCCGCGACCTTGCGTTCAGCCTCCGTGCTGCCGCTGGCATGGTTCAATTTTTACAGGACGTATATAATAGCCGTGGGGGAGTGCCGTTATTATGTAAGGAAGATTATGAAATCACATATTCTCATATATATGGCGGCAGTGGCGTTGTGTGCGCCGGCAGCATGGGGGCAGACAGGCTCGTCGGGATACAGTTTCCTTGAGCTGCCGTCGTCGGCTCAGGCTTTCGGCTTGGGCGGCGCTGCACCGGCGGTCATCAACGACGACGTGAACCTTGCCGACCAAAACCCTGCGCTGATAGGTCCGGAACTCGACAAACAAGTAGCGTTGTCCTATATGCGGTGGTTCGGCTCGTCCAACTTCGCTTCAGTGCGTTATGGCATGGCAGCAGGAGAACGCGGCGCGTGGATGGCTGGTATACGCTATATCAACTATGGCTCTATGACCGCCACATCGCCTGACGGCACGGAAACCGGCACATTCTCGCCGCAGGACATCGTGTTTGAGGGTGCATACTCGCATGATTTCACCGACCGCCTTCGCGGAGGCATCATGATGAAGATGGTATACAGCAACTATGAGCAGTATTCTGCGTTTGCCATTGCCACAGACCTCGGCATAAACTACTACAACGAGGAGCATGACCTGTCGTTTTCAGCGGTGGTCAAGAACCTCGGCGGTCAGGTCAAGCGTTTCGACCAGACATACGACAGGTTGCCGATAGACCTGCAGCTCGGTTATATGCAGGGGCTCGGCTCGTCGCCGTTTTCGCTTAGCATAACTGCATGGCATCTCACCAAATGGGACTTGCCATACTACAGCCACGACAAGAACGACCCTGACAACCAGCAGACAAAGAAGTCGTCATTTGGCTCAAACCTGTTCCGGCATCTTATATTCGGCATACAGTACCAGCCTTCGGAAACATTCTATTTGGATTTGGCGTACAACTACAAGCAGCGCACCGACATGTCGGGCTACAGCCGCAATTTCCTGTCGGGCTTCTCGGCAGGTTTGTGGCTGAATGTCAAGTCGTTCCGCTTTGCAGTAGGCTACGCATTGCCTCACAGGGGCGGCTCGTCGCTGATGCTGAACGTATCGACTAACCTCGGGGAGCTGCTGCATTGACCCCGTGGCAATAAATATATCAAGCATGGAAAATCATCCCAAAATCATTATAGCCATCGACGGTTATTCCTCGTCGGGCAAAAGCACGATGGCCAAGGAGCTGGCGCGTCGTCTCGGGTATGTCTACATAGATTCAGGCGCGATGTACCGCGCTGTTACGCTATATGCCCTTGACCACGGCATGGTGTCGGCTGACGGCACGATAGATGTCGCAGCCCTTGAGTCCGCTCTGCCTGGCATCGACGTTTCTTTTGCCGTCAATCCGCAGACAGGCGTGTCGGAAACGGTGCTCAACGGCGTTAACGTCGAGCGAGAGATACGCACGTTGCGCGTCTCGGACGCTGTCAGCCCCGTGTCTGCCATACCAGCAGTGCGCGAGTGCCTTACGCGCCAGCAGCAAGCCATGGGCAGCCGCAAGGGGATAGTTATGGACGGCCGCGACATTGGCACGACGGTGTTCCCAGATGCCGAGATGAAGGTGTTTGTCGAGGCTTCGCCTGAAGTGCGTGCCATGCGCCGTTACAAAGAGCTTATTGACAAGGGTATGCCGGCAGACTATGACGAGGTGCTGCGCAATGTGACGGAGCGCGACCATATAGACCGTACGCGCAAGGTGTCGCCGCTGCGGCGTGCCGATGACGCCCATCTGCTCGCCAACGACAACATCTCTCGAGAGCAGCAGATGGAGATGCTTATGGATATATACCGCAAGACTGTGGAGAATAAAGCGTGACCGATGGCTGACAGCGGCGTTACCATAGAGATTGACGAGCAGTCGGGCTTCTGCTTCGGAGTCGTGACGGCGATTGAGAAGGCCGAGGACGTGCTGCGCGAGGAGTCGTCGCTGTACTGCCTGGGCGACATCGTCCACAATTCCAGCGAAATGGAACGTCTGCACGCCAAGGGGCTGCGAACAGTCACACACGACACTTTTGCCACTCTCCACGACACTCGCGTGCTGTTGCGTGCGCATGGTGAGCCGCCGTCAACATACGACACGGCACGCCGCAACAATATCCAAATCATCGATGCCACGTGCCCTGTGGTGCTGCAGCTGCAACGACGCATCAAACAGGCGTATGACGCTGCCTCTGCCCTTGCAGACAAGCCGTTGATACTCATCTACGGCAAGCTCGGCCACGCCGAGGTCAACGGTCTGGTGGGGCAGACCGACGGAACTGCCGTGGTGATACAGGATGAAGCTGATTTGGAGCGTGTTGACCTCGACCGCGATGTGCTGCTCTATTCGCAGACCACCAAGTCGCTTGAAGGTTTCCGCAACATAGTCGATGCCATAAAGCGGCGCAAGCGCAAGGGTAAGTTCGAGTATTACGACACGATTTGCCGGCAGGTGGCTCGCCGTATGGAGCATCTGCGCAGTTTTGCAGCCGCTCATGAGGTGGTCATATTCGTGAGCGGGCGCAAAAGCAGCAACGGCAAGGTGCTGTTCGCGGAGTGCCGCAACGTGACTCCACATTCGTATCTGGTCTCTTCGGAAATGGAGATAGACCCGGCGTGGATAAAAGGGGCGAAGCGGATAGGCATCTGTGGCGCGACATCCACCCCGCGCTGGCTGATGAACCGTGTGCGTGAACACCTGTTGTCGATACTCTCATGAACAGAAACATACATAGCAACGCGGCTGCGGACGAACTGTTCATGCAGATGGCTTTGGAGGAGGCTCGCGAGGCGTACCGTGAGGGGGAAATACCAATCGGTGCGGTAGTGACAGCCGGGGGCAGGGTAGTGGCTCGCGCCCATAACAGGACAGAGCGTCTCGTCGATGTCACCGCCCATGCAGAAATCATAGCCGTGACCGCTGCGGCAAGCCATTTCGGCGGCAAGTACCTGCCCGACTGTACGCTGTATGTTACTGTCGAGCCCTGCCTGATGTGTGCCGGCGCGTTGGCATGGGCGCAGATAGGGCGCGTGGTCTACGGCACTGCTGACGACAAGCGCGGCACGCATACCTATTTCGGTACGGATATGCTGGGCTGTCCCCCGATGCACAGGCGCACACAGATTACCGCCGGCGTGCTTGCTGACGAGTGCCGCGAATTGATGCAGAGCTTCTTCCGCGAAAGACGATGAAAAGAGCGTATTTCGTGTATAACCACCGCCTTCAGGGCGAATAATGCACACCGCAGATGCGATTTTTATGAATGTTTTCGCGATATTACGATTATATTTTCTAATTTTGTCGCTGAATGACTTTGCTTTTTTATTACTGCCGCATCAGATGCATTGGATTATGGGTATGAGGTGCGGCCGAATACCGAAAGAAAATTACATTAACAAACCGATTTATGAAACGAATTTATTATGGCTTTATCTGTTCGGCACTGATGCTGACCGCCGCCTCCTGCAACGACGACAACCCGTGGCAGTACAGTGAGGGGGAGGGCGGTATCGCACCGCAGGTAAGCACCGACAGCCATGTGCGGGACGCGATACCCACGCGAGCACAGGCTATGGCTCCCGACGCGAGCCAGTTCGGTCTGAAACTGTCGAAGACAGACGGTACAAGCAGCTACCAATGGAATACGGTAGCAGAGTTTCCGGAAGACAAAGGATTTCCGGCCGGGGAATACACTCTCGAGGCATACTACGGCAATGCCGATGACGAGGGTTACAACAAACCTTATTACCGTGGCGTGACATCGCTTACTGTCAAGCCCGGCGAAACCACCGAGGCTTCGGTGACCGCCACGCTCGCCAACACGATGGTTGACGTGAAGTACACCGAGGCGTTCCGCAACTATTTCTCGCAGTACACCACTACGCTCCATTCCGAGGGCTACGGCTACCATGAGCTGTCAAGCACCGTGGACGACCCTATCTACCTTGTCCCCGGCACTGTCAAGGTAACTGTCGCTTTCACCAAGCAGAACGGAACATCGGCGACCATACAGCCCGCAGAGTTTGTGGCTGAGGCTCGCCACTACTACCACATAACCCTCGACGTGAACAACGGCGAGATAGGCGATGCCCAGCTGGTCGTGAAGTTTGACGACACGGTGCAGACCGAGGATGTCGAAATCGACCTGAGTGACGAGCTTCTCAACCTTGCCGCTCCCGAAGTGACCGCCAAGGGCTTCACCCCCGGCACTGCCGTTTCGATACTCGAAAGCGCGAAATACCAGGGCGAGGCAAAATTTGCTGCATACGCTGCCGGCACCATCACCTCTGCAGTGCTGACCATCGAATCTGACAACTACACAGCCCCCTTCGGCCGTGAGGTGGAACTCGCCAATGCGTCAGAGTCACTTCAGCAGCAGCTCGCTGCCGAGGGAATACGCTGCATAGGCCTGTTCAAGAACCCGGCCGAGCTGGCTTCCGTTGACATCGCAGGACTTCTCGCGCGTCTGCCGCAGGGCGAACACCGCATTACCCTCGTGGTCAAGGACAAGCTCACTCGTGTCAATGACCCCGTGACGTTTGTGGCACAGTGCACGGCTCTTGTGGTCAACCTCGTAAGCACGGAGATTTCACCTGTCGGCTCGACTGTCGGCAACATCATCGTGGCTTACAACGGCTCTGACCTTGCCAACGACATTACTGTCAAGGGTCTGGACGACAGCGGTGTGTGGGTCGACTGCCCGATAACCGCCGTTTCACAGGCTTCCGGCAAACGCGCTGCCACTCGCTCCGACGCTTTCCCGACACGCAACTACAATGTGAGGCTTGCTGTCCCCAACACGACGCGCGACTTGAGCATCAAGCTGTATTACCACGGCAAGGAGATGGCTGCCGGCACTATCGCCAAGGCTGCTCCCAACTATACGTTGACTGCCAACACTTTCGCTCGCCGTACTGTCATCAAGGTGAGCGGCACGGACAGCAAAGCGCTGAATGAGTTCATCACAGAGAATGTGTGCCTCTTTGCCGGCGGCTCTGAAATACCCGCCTCCAACATTACGCGCAATGCCTCGACAGGCGAGATTACAATTCGCGGCCTTGAACCCTCTACTACATACCACATCACCTCAACAGCGATGAAGGGCAGCAACCCGACCATGGGCGCAGAACTGCGCATCACTACCGAGGCAGCAGCACAGCCCCTCAACGCTGGCATGGAAGAGTGGTATTCCTCAAAGGTTTACAGCGGCTCGACATTTAGTGAGGATATCTATCGCTGGTTTCCCATGGCGTCGGCATCGGCTACTCCCTATTGGACTACACGCAACGCCACAACTACCTCGCAGACTTCGGGTGCAACGCCTTACTACACCTCGTACAGCGGAACATATCCCGTTAACGGCGCATCCGGCAAGGCTGCCGAGATTTGCACCGAGGGCTGGGGCTACGGCGTGACTTATTCCGATGTTACAGACCCGAGTGTGGCTATCGCTACTCCCGGTATGCTCTTCATGGGCGAACACTCATATTCAGGCCCTGGCAACAAGAAGGAGTTTCAGGCTGACAAGGAGGTGTTCAACTATGGACGTGCGTTCACGTCGCGTCCCACGTCACTTTCATTTGACTACAAGTTCGCTCCTGTCAACAACGAGAGCTTCAAGGCGTATGTGGTAATTGAGAACCGTGACGGCGGCAAGACTACAGAGCTGGCTCGCGCTGAACTCGTTTCCGGCACTGCCAAGTCCGCGTTTACCAACACTACGCTCAACCTGAAATACACCAACCAGACGCTCAAGGCCACACACGCGTACATCGTGTTCATATCCTCGACTGCCGACAGCCCCAAGCTGACCAAATGGCAAGGCTCGAAAGGCGCATTTAAGGGATATGCAGACTCTCGCTATGTAGGTAGTGTGCTGACGGTTGACAACATCCAGTTTAACTATTAATGAACCGGCAAACAATGAAGAAATATTTCAATATAGCATTCGTTGCCCTTATGGCAATCATCGTGGCAGCCTGCGGCAAGGAAGACCCGTTCCCCATTGACGGCAGTGAGGTCGGAACTCTCAATGTCAAGAAAATGGTCCTCAAAATCGAGAATGAGGAAAACATAGTCCGCTCCTCTGTCAACGTCGGCTCGTTCCTCGTCGATATTTGCAAAGGTGACGAGGTGGTAGACTCATACGTCTACTCCGAGATGCCCGAGGTGATTACCCTCCCCGTAGGGCAGTACACCGTCAAGGTGCGTTCTGGCGAACTGCAGCCCGTGGCCTGGGAAGCTCCCTATTTCGAGGGCTCGCAGGATTTCGAAGTCAAGAAAAAGGAAATCACCGAGGTCTCGACTGTGGTCTGCAAACTCGCCAACGTGCGCGTGTCGATCATCTTTGACGACTCGATCAAGAACCTGATGTCTGACGACTCCAAGGTGAATGTAGTGATGGGCGACGGTGCTTCTATCGACTTCGCCAAAAACGAGACTCGCTCCGCATATTTCGCATACGTGGAGGGCAGCAACACCCTTGTTGCCACTTTCTCCGGCACTATCCAGGGCGGACAGTATGAGGAGTTCAAGGCTTACACCGACGTTAAGCCCGGCAACCACTACAAGATCACATACAGCCTCCACAACGGCGAACTGCCTGACACTTCCGGCAATATCGTGTTCTCCGGCGTGAACGTTGACGCTTCTGTCACGGAGACTGACCTGACCATCAACATCGACCCCGACGACGAGATACTCGACGACAACGACCGCCCCGGCGAGGATGGCGGCGACACCCCCAACCCGCCGACACCCGGCAGCGGCCCGAGCATCGTGGTGCCTGACGACAGTGACATCGTGCTTGATGCCGTAATGGACATTGTCAACGGTGCTACATACAAGCTTGTCATCACTTCCGAGACCGGCTTCACCGTATTCAAGGTTGACATAATCTCGCCGTACCTGACCGAGGACTTCCTCGCTCCGCTGTCTATGTCAACGCACCTCGACCTGGTCAACCCGGGACAGTACGGCGACGCGCTCTCCGGACTGGGTCTGCCTATTAACGTGGGCGGCAAGACTTCCGAGACATTCGACATCTCGTCGCTCGTTCCGCTGCTCGACGCAGACCCCGAGTCTGACGTGCATGAGTTTGTCCTCACCGTGGGCGATGCCTCCGGCACTGTCACCAAGTCTCTTAAATTCAGGAACCTCAAATAATCCCGATTATGAAAATGTTGAAATCATTTCCAGTTATAGCCCTCGCGGCTGCCTTCATCGGGATGACTGCTCAGTCCTGCTCTGACGACATAGCACCGGACCAGGGCGAGGGTCTCCTCAAAATGAAGATGATAGTCAACAGCGAGGTCACTCGTGCCGATGTTGACGAAACATACCTCGCAGACAACTGCGTAATATACATTTCCAGCCCCAAAGGCCTTATCCACAAGTTCAAAGGGCTTGACAATGTCCCCTCTGACCTGTGGCTCAAGTCTGGCAGCTATGTCGCCGAGGCATGGACGGGCGACTCCGTGTCCGCTTCTTTCGACAAGAAGTTCTACCGAGCCTACGAGCCGTTCACTATCCACCAGGGTGTCAACAACGTAATCATCAACTGCAAGATTGCCAACGTCGTGGCTTCGGTCAACCGTGACCGCGTTTCGTCGGAACTGCTGCCGGAGTTCAAGGTGACAGTCGCCAACACCAAGGGTGAACTCGTATTTGATGCCGACAACATCAACGATGCCCACGGCTACTTCATGATGCCCAACGGCGACACCAAGCTGACATACACTATCGAAGGTGTCAACATGGTCGGCACAAAGTTCACCAAGTCGGGCGAGATACCCGATGTGCAGCGTGCGCACGAGTATGTCCTCAACCTGAACTACAACGAGGATGTTAACCAGAATGATGTCGGCGGCGCGTTCATTACCATAAGCGTGGACGACACTGAACTCCTCATCGAGGATAACATCATCATCCATTCCGCCCCGAAGGTGACTGCCTACGGCATGGACATCACTGCCCCGATTACCGGCGCACAGAACTCGTTTGACGACATCCTGCTCGGCGGCGTATGCTACGGCAACTTCAAGAGCATGCGCCTGGCGTTCTCTGACAAGGCTGCTTTCGGCACACAGTATGACGCATACGAGCTGATGAACCTCGCCGAGAGTGCGGAGACTGAACTTCGCGGCCACGGCGTGACATGGTCTACGGCGGCTTCGACAACTGATGCCGGCTACACACAGATGCGCATGAAGATACCGGCTGCGATGCTCAACGGCCTTGCCAACGGCTCGTACTGGATTGACCTCACCCTCACCGATGCCAATGACCGCACTACGGTGACGCGCATTGCCATTGAGGTGAGCGATGCCTCTGTCATTCCGCAGGATGTGGCTAAGTCTGACATCCGCACATATTCGGCTCTTGTCAAGGCTAGCATAGTGGATACTTCGGTTGCCAACCCCGGTATTCGTTTCCGTGCGAAAGGCTCTGCTGACTGGACTGAGTCGCGCAGCACCGCTCCCTCATCGAGCGAGATTGCATTCCGCCTGACCAACCTCCAGCCCTCGACGACATACGAGGTACAGGCTGTCGCTGACGGATATGTCAACAACAAGACTGTCGAGTTCACCACCGAGGCGGCGTACGCCATTCCCAACGCTTCGTTTGAGGACTGGAGCACTTACAGCTTCGGCGGAAAGAACGTGCCGTTCCCGGGAACTGGCAGTGCAACCACGTTCTGGAGTTCTGGCAACGCTGGCTCAATGACCATGAACAAGTCTGTCACTACGCAGTCAAGTTCGTTTGTACATTCTGGCTCATCGTCTGTAAAACTCGAATCGCAGTTTGTGGGTGTTGGCATGATAGGCAAGTTCGCTGCGGGCAACCTGTTCGCTGGTGAGTATGTCAAGACTGACGGCACTGACGGCGTGCTGCTCTGGGGTCGCGAGATGCCGAGTTGTCATCCTGTCAAGCTTGTCGGCTATGCCAACTACCGTCCTGCCACTGTGCAATGGGCGCAGAGCGAGGCCGCTCTTTCCAAGGGTGACATGGACAAGGGTACGGTATATGTTGCTGTGACGACCAAGAAGGTTGACATCCGCACCAAATCTTCCGACCGTGCGTTGTTTGACAAGAATGCTGACTATGTGCTTGCATACGGCCAGGTAATCTGGGACGGCAATTTCGGCGCGGACAACACAGTCGGCGAGTTTGAAATCCCCCTCGAATGGAAAAATGCCAACTATGACGGTCAGATGTACATCATTATCGTCGCTTCCGCGTCGCTATACGGCGACTACTTCACGGGCGGCAACTCTGTGATGTACCTCGATGACCTCTCATTCACTTATGAATAAGATCTATAGATTTTTATCCCTTTTGCTGTTCCTCACTCTCGGGTCTTTTATGGCCCGGGGTGGGGAACTGCCCGATTCTCTCGAGAACTTCGAGCGCGACATCGAGTCGGTCGTGTTTGTGCCGAAAGGCCAGTGGGTAACGGGCGTTTCCGTCAATTATTCGCAGTCAAACCAGAACAAGTACCAGTTCCTGATATTCGAGAACATATCAGGCGATACGTATTCGTTCAATGTCAGCCCTATGGTGTGCTACATTTTCCGCAATGACATGGGAGCCGGTGGCAAGTTCGGGTATTCGCGTTCGCTCACCAAGCTCGAGAGTGCGGACGTGGTGCTTGACTCCGAAACGGAATATTCCGCTGATCACCTCTATTCGCTCAACCACAGCTATTGGGGCATGGCCATACTGCGCAACTATTTCTCGCTCGGCCGCAGCAAACGCTTCGGCTTCTTCTCTGAACTGCAGTTCAGGCTCGGAGGGGGGCAGTCCAAGATTACCAAAGGCAGCGGCTCGGATTTCTCCGGCACATATATGCGCAACTTCAACCTCAACGTCGGGCTTGCCCCGGGCATGGTGGTGTTCCTCAACAACTACTCCGCACTCGAGGTGAATGTCGGTGTGCTCGGTTTCTCGTACAACCATAACCGGCAGACCAGCGACCGCATATATGTCTCGAATGTCAAGACTAAGTTTGCAAACTTCAAAATCAACCTGTTTTCAATCACCTTCGGGTGTGCCTTTTACCTGTGATGCCCATGTATAGAATAGCAGTTTTGTTACTTGCCGTCCTCGGCGTCTTGCCGTTATGGGCTGACAGCGTCATTTCACCCGATGCGGGAGATTATGCCGTGGCTGACACGGCTGCAGCTCAAGCCAGTGGCATGAAGATGATTTGGGTGCCTGACACACTCGTTGACCGCGTACAGGGCGCGATTGACGGCCGGTACGACATCGTGCGCCGCCGTCCCTCCCCCGATGACAGCGAGAAGGTGCTGCTTAAGGGCGACACCGTCAATATGGTCATCCGCGAGAAGAACATCGGACGCTTCTCTCGAGGCCTGTTCAACTACCTTTTCATACCGAAAAACACATGGCAGTTCGGCATAACAGCCTCATACGGCGAATTTTCATCTACCGACCTGCAGCTGTTCGACATCCTGACGGATTTCGACTTCACGGGGCATACGTTCTCTGTGCGTCCCTATATCTCTTACTTCATAAAGAACAACATTTCCGTAGGTATGCGCCTCGGATATAATTCGTCCAAGGCATCGCTCGGGAAACTGGCTATGGAGTTTGACGATGATCTCAACCTCGACATTTCTGACGTGATGTACCGCAATGAGGCTCTCACAGCGGCTATATTCGCACGTCAATACATAGGCCTGGACCGCAACGGCCGCTTCGGAGTGTTCAATGAGCTTGAACTTGCTTTCTCCTCCGGCAATTCAGATTTCCGCCGCAACTATGACGGCAAGCCTAAGCTGACGAATACCACATATACCGATTTCAATATAAATTTCTCCCCGGGTCTGTGTGTGTTCATTAACCCTTACGTCTCCTTCAACGTTGCTTTCGCTGTCGTCGGTTTCTACCTGCGCAACGAAAAGCAGTCCGTTGACGGCGAGTATTCAGGCAACCGCTTCACTTCCGGTGCAAATTTCCGCTTCAACCTGTTCAACATCAACTTTGGCTTGGGCATACACTTATGATTTTTGACATGACAAGACATAGCCTTTGGGTAGCAGTCCTCTGCTCCTTATCTCTCTTGCTGGCAGGATGTATAAACAATGACATCCCCTATCCGCGCATTCCGCAGAACATTCTCTCCATCGCCGCCGACGGCGAGGAGGCTGCCGCTTCAATTGACGAGGATAATTGCCAGGTAGTGCTGACCCTCGCCGAAACGACCGACCCGGCACATGTGCGGTTTTCCGACTTCACGTATACCGAGGGCGCGGAGTGTTCCCTGAACCTTCTTGAGGGTGAATATGACCTTACCAAGCCGCTCAAGGTCACGCTGTCTAAATATCAGGACTATGAGTGGGTCATCACGGCACGGCAGACCATTGCCCGCTCTATCGCCATTGAGGGGCAGATCGGCTCTTCCGTAATTGACGATGTCGGGAGGCGCATCATTGTCCGTGTGCCTGACACCTATAACCTTGCGCGTCTGAACATGACAGACATCAAGCTCGGACCGGAGGGCGTGACTAAGCTCGTGCCGGATTTGACACCTGGCGAAATGGATTTTTCCCACCCTGTCAAGGTGGATGTCTCATATTTTGGCAAGACTGAGCAGTGGACCATCTATGTCGAGCGGTCGCATTTGCTTGTCAACACTACTGCCGTAGATGCTTGGTCGCAGGTGATTTGGGCTTACGGCACTGCCCCCGAAAATTCTGTCAACGGCTTCCAGTACCGTCAGGCTGACTCTTCGGACTGGATAGACGTTCCTAAGGAGTGGATCACATACAGCGGCGGTTCGTTCGTGGCTCGCATCATTCATCTTAAGCCTGAGACGTCATACGTTGTCCGTGCAGTTTCCGATGAAAACATAGGCAATGAGGTGACTGTCACCACAGAGCCGACGGCTGTTCTCCCCAGCGCATCGTTTGACGACTGGTGGCTTGACGGCAAGGTTTGGTGTCCGTGGGCAAATGGCGGCGTGCAGTATTGGGATACCGGCAACACTGGAGCTTCTACGCTTGGCGAGTCAAACGTTACCCCATCCGACTATACCGCGACCGGGTCTGGCAAGTCTGCAAAACTCGAGACGAAGTTCGTTGGAGTCGGCGTAGTCGGCAAACTTGCCGCCGGTTCGATATACACCGGCAAATTCGTTAAGGTGGATGGTACAAACGGCATACTCGATTTCGGCCGAGAGTGGACAGCTCGCCCGACACGTTTCAAAGGGTATTACCAATACCATTCGTCGCCGATTAACTATGCCTCCGAGAAATACCAGTATCTGAAAAACCGCCCTGACTCATGTCATATCTATGTGATATTGACCGACTGGGTGCGGCCTTTCGAGATTCGCACTAACCCCAAGAACCAGCATTTGCTCGACTTTTCTTCGTCAGACATAATTGCATACGGAGGCATTACTACTGCCGAGTCGTCTGATTCGTACATCGCTTTCGACATTCCGTTGCAGTACCGTTCCACTTCGCGCAAGCCACGGTACATACTGGTGTGCGCGGCAGCTTCGAAATACGGGGACTACTTCACTGGCGGCTCTGGGTCTGTGCTGTATGTGGACCATTTCTCTTTCGACTACGATTACTGACGGCGATGAAGGAACGGAAACGGTTTTCATGGCGTGCCCGCGGACGCTCGTTTGTGTTCGCGTTTCACGGCATCAGGCAGTTGCTCCGCTGCGAGCATAATGCATGGATACATACCGTCTGCGCAGTGCTTGCCGTTGCCCTCGGCCTGTGGCTCGACATTTCCGCCATGGAGTGGGTCGCAGTGGTCGTGCTCATTGGGCTTGTGTTGGCCATGGAGGCTGTCAATTCCGCTGTCGAGGCTTTGTGCGATAAGGTTTCGCCGCAGCACGACCCTCTGATAGAAAAGTCCAAAGATTTGGCTGCTGCAGCTGTGCTGCTGGTAGCCATTGCCGCATTTGTATGCGGACTGCTGATTTTCCTGCCCAAAATATTGGTTAGACTATGAGAAAACTATTGATTGTGTTGCTGTCTCTGCTGACAGCTGTTGCCGCTTATCCACAGGCTGAAAGCGGCGATGTGCCGGCTGTCGAGCCAGCTCCCTTTGAACGCTCGTCGTCGCAGCAGGCTGTAAAAGTGACATCCGATGTAGGAGCCGTGGTTTTGCCGTTGACGGCACTGTCTGCGTCCCTGATTTCGCATGACTGGCAGGGTGCAAAGCAATTCGCCCTGTCTGCAGCTACCGCCGCCGGTGTAACTCTGATATTGAAATACTCGATACACAGGCGCCGCCCTGACGGCTCGGACTTCCATTCCATGAACTCTGCCCACTCGGCAGCATCATTTGTGTCAGCCGCATATATCCAGCGCCGTTACGGCTGGAAATTCGGCATTCCTGCGTATGCCCTTGCCGCATACGTGGGGTGGGCGCGTATATACTCCAAGAAACACGACTTCTGGGATGTCCTTGCCGGCGCGGCTATCGGTGTCGGATCGGCATATATATATACACGTCCGTTTGCCCAGAAGCACAATCTCTCGATTGCTCCGGTGACCGATGGCCGCAATTTCGGGTTCTCTGCAGCGTTCACATTCTGATTTTTTGCCCAAAAACAAGGGTAATACACCCAAAATATCATCATAGAAAAGCCGGCTCGCCGCCGGCTTTTCTTCTTGCGGAGCATCCAGAAGTTTTCCGCACATTTTCACACGAACTTTAACACACTTGTAAGCGGCGGGCAATCAGCGTGTTGCGTGCGCTGCGGCTCTGCAAAGCGGAAAAAGGTTGCGGAAATATTTGCGGGAGCGGTTTGGCGGCAGTAACTTTGCACTCGCAAACGGCGGAAACGC
>URTA01000015.1 GCA_900550645.1 uncultured Porphyromonadaceae bacterium | reverse complement strand
GGAATCAGCCCTTTTTTCTCGCCAACTCTCCGAAAAGTTTAGCGGACACCAATAAATGGGAATATACGCCTCAACACGCGACATCCGACATCTATGAGGAGATAAATCAGTTTCGGCATCGATGACGCAAGCACGTACTACTCACTTGCACAATGCCAAAAGAGCAGGGCAACGATATCGAAGCCTACTATACGCTCCACGATGGCATGACAAATACGCCGCAGAAATTGCGCTGAAGTAATGTAAGCCTCGATATCAACAACATATCGGCTCTCCTTTGTTTTATTCAGCACCTACGCGAGATACAACACCCAGATGCTTACGCTGTTGTGTCAGAGGGGCGAAAGGATGCGGTCTGTTTCCTTGCGGAGTATGGGGACTTTCACCTCGCGGCCGTTGTATTTGAACGTGACGTATGTATCGTCAAACTTGGTCAGCCGCTTGAAAGTCATCGTAATGTCTGCCATACCAGCCTCCTGTCGGCTCTTGGTAGACTTGGCCTTGTACTCCTTGCCGCAAGTGTGCAGCACAACATCGGAAATGGCGATTTTGGACGGCGCGAAATCGTCGATTAAGCAAATCGTCGTCTTGCCGTCGGTATTTGAGATTGACTTGTAGCGCAGCTCCGCCGACGCGATGAGCGACGACAGCGCAAGTGCTGCAAACAGAATCATCTTTTTCATGGCTCAAAAGAGTTGGTTTACCTATAAGACGCTTATGCCGGCCGTTTGTGACATCCGCCCTCCGAAAATTTTCAGGACTGCTCAAAACGCTTCCACAAAGTCTTGTCGAGTTGGTGGTTGTACCCAGTCTTTGTTATTTTGACTTCTGTATCAACAGCCAGTTTCTCGTAACCTTTAGTAATTGCTTTACCATTCACGAATATCTCCTTGCCGTTATCCATTTTCAGGATATAGTTTGTGCTTTTGCCATTATGTAGAATACGGCAGACTTTGCCTGAATAGGTCTCGTTCATTTCAAAATCACCGGGCTTGTCGATAGGCTTGCTCAGTGGTTTGGATGTGTTATTGAGTGTGATGAGTATGCGGTCATTCAACATATTCTCAATGGCTACATTGATTTTACCGTCACTGATGCGCGGCAAATGCTCACCAGCCTGCAGGACACACTTTTGACCGCCTATATTTACGACATATCTTGTCCCTTCTCTTCGGAATGAGTTGCCGATGCACATCGGGAGTCGGTAATTGTAGTTGCCCGACGCGGTCAATCGAATTGCCTTGTTATTGATGAACCCAATGAAGCGGCTTCTGAATGAGCTGATTTCACTATACTTGCAATCGACGACTATTTCGCCAGCCCCATTTTTCACGCCCCACAACCCACGTCTTTTGATTTTGACAAAACCGTCCTTAAGGGGAACCTTCTCCTCTTCAACTTCATTGAACTCCTCATTGACAATTTTGGTGTATACTCCAGTATCGAGTTTGTACAAGCCATTGCTCATACAGGTTATGCTGACATACTCTGGAGACACTCTTACTACGCCGTCCGGATCAACGATGCCATACCTTCTGTCCTTTTTGAATTTGAACAGATTTTCTCTCAACGGCGATATTTCACTAATGCCAGTCCAGTCAAAAAGGACTTTGTCAGAACAGCCGCTGACGAGACCATATTGATTCTTGCAGCAAACGACATACACGCCATTGACCAATTCTGGTTCTTTGTCAAAAATATTTGACACTATCGTCGTTCCCTGGAAGCGCAATCCCCATTTGCGGGAATAACAGAAGGGCACTGTAGTTGTGTTGCTTGCCATACACCTCTTGATGGCCTCAATACGAGCTGGGTTGTTGGACCAGTCTTTCTTGAGCAGAACCAGGTATTCGTCTCGATTTCTGTGGCTGCTTATGTACTCGCCTTCTTTGTCGGGATGCAAGTCAAAGTAAGGCTTGTTTGCTTCAAAATAATACGGCTTTAATTCGACATCATCATGTGGGAATGTCAAGTTTCCCAATGCTATTAGTTCCCCGTTATTACCCGACGTGCCTATTTTGTAATGCCAATTATTGTCTTCATTGAGATAATTGCATTTGAAAATGAACTCATCTCGTTCGTCTGACTTTTCCCGACATTCTTTGTCATAGAAAAATATGTTTCTATGGCAATAGAAGACCGCATTCTCGTTTGCTATCGATCGTATGCCTGAATAGTCATACGTTTCATTGCTGTAAACCCACATAACGTATATGCCATGAAGCCAGAAGAAAATATCCTTGTCTACAAGGCTCTTCAATGAGGTTTTTCCATCGGAGAATTGGATTACGAGTCTATTGCCATTTCTAAACTCAACAAATATATCCGCTCTTCGATAGAACATATATGGGAATACACTGGGAATGAGCTTTCTTTTCTCTGCAAATTGCACATCACCTCTATTATTAATTTGGCGACATATTTTATCGAGCATTTCATCTCGATCCTCGCCGGGCTCCGAGGGTATTAGAATTTCAGGTCCAGCTGAAGGTGATTGACTTGACTGGGGGGTATATTCGCAGTCGGGATTGCTTGTCCAATGCTGAAAATAATAATTGTTCCCCCTTTTCGATATTTTCACAGGTTGCTTACACCCAAAGCACACGAATTTAGGCTGGCCTGTGGCTTTGGCTTCCTCCAGAAAACGTGTTGCCGTTTGGATTGTATCATTTTCCTGCTGAAAAAAAGCATCAGCATCAATCACCTCATCTGTCTCAGTGTCAATGACTTTCCTAATTGAACGACGGGATTTCTGCTCTCCTGTTTCAATATCAGGGATGTCCTTTGGCTTTTCAGGTCCATTTGCCCCAGTCTTAGGGCGAGAGCCAACAGTTCGTCTTTGTACTGGTTCTGAGGTGTTAGACCGAGCCTCTTTTTCAGGCGATGGTTCGGTTTCTGCATTGGGCTGTGTACCCGCTTCTGCTGGCGGCTCTGCCACGTCTTCTGCGGCGGGATGCGCCTCCACTTCAACTGACGCCTCTGCTACGCTTTCTGCGTCAGGCTGTGTACTCGCTTCAACTGACGGCTCTGCTACGCTTTCTGTGTCGGGCTGTGTACTCGCTTCAGCTGACGGCTCGGCTGCGCTTTCTGCGTCAGGCTGTGTACTCGCTTCAACTGACGGCTCTGCTACGCCATCGATGTCTGGCTGTGACTCTGCTTCAAACTGCGGCTCTGCTACGCTTTCGGTGTCGGGTTCTGTCCCCACTTCAACTGACGGCTCTACTACGTCTGTGCCGGACTGAGGCTCAACTTCAGCATTGGGCTGCGAACCTGCTTCAACCAGCTGATGGGCTTCAGCGTCAGGCTGCGAACCTGCTTCAGACAACAGCTCTCCTTCAGAGTCAGACTGCGACTCTGTCAATACAGTTGCCTCCTTGGCATTTTTCAATTCCTTTCTCAACCGCTCATTCTCGGCTGTTAGAACAGAATTCTTAGAGTTCAACTCTTCATTCTCCTTCTTCCAATCTCCTAAATCGAACTTCAACTTTTCATTATCTCCGTTTAGTGACTGGATTTTCTCATGCAGATGCTGAATCTGCTCTTCCTTTTCTTCAACTTGGTGTTTGAGCAGACCCAGGTCATCGTTTAATGAAGACAACGCATCATCTTTGCCCTTGACAGATAACTCAAGAGCCTCTATTCTCTTATTCAGACCTGCAATTTCATTCTGGGAATTGGTCAAATCATCATTAAGGCTGGATATTTCCTCAAATTTACCCTTAATAATCAGTTCCTTCTGTCTCACGTCATCTCTCAATTCAGAAATGACCGTATCCTTGCGGTTGTCATTCTCAAACAATTGGGCTACAGCATCATTCAGCCTTGCGACCTCATCACTCTGACTTGCTACAGACTCATTCAATTTGACGATTTCAGCAGCCTTGCTCTGAACATCAGATTCCTGCTGCTGAACAGTGCTTTTCAAGTCTGCAATAGCCTTGTCTTTGCCATTAATACAACCGGCCTGCTGACTTATGGTTTCATTCAATTCAGAGACCTTATTCTGCAATTTCTCAGCCGATTTATTCAGCTTATTGATTTCGGTTGTTTTGCTTCTAAGTTCTTGCTTAAGCTGCTGGGCTGAAGCTTTCAGCTCTTCAATGTTTTCATCCTTGCGGTTAATCTTATCGTCCAACCGGTCTACGACTTTATTGATTTTCTCAAGATCCCCCTGAAGCTTTGTGGTCGTTCTGTTTAGTGCATAAACTTCAGATGACTTGTCCTTTAGTTCCTGTTTATGCAGCTGCACAGAACTTCGCAGATTGACAATAGTCTCATCTTTGCGTTTAATTCTATCAGTCAAACGACCTATAGCATTTTGCCTTGCGTTCACCGTTGAAATTAACCTGTCATTTTCATTTTTGAGCTTGGCAAGTTCATATCTGGACTGGACAAGTTCAGCTTGGAGTTGATCTATGTCAACCCCAAATACTAACTCTGACAACCAGCTATTCATGAGCAATTCGTGTTTTGGTGTAATACAAAATATATTACTGTTTCAGCTCGCAAATATAATATCATTTGCCGATATATGCAATTTTCAGAATTGAATAATGCGACGTGCGTGTAAAAACAGGTTGAATCAGCAGATTCGCAAATGTGCAGTTAGCCTAAGGAGGTGGAGCCTTGGCATTGGGTATAGTTCATTATCAGCAGCTCAGTCAACACACCGCTCTCCTGACGGAACGGGGCTGGGAGAAACGAGTCTATGTCCACATAAGCTGTGTCGTGCCGCAGTGATTGATGCCATAATTGCCGCTGATGGTCTTTGAACAAAGCCGTCGGCATAACAAACAGGTGATTGTCAACGGCTTTTGAGGTTGAGCGGTAAACGAGGCTCGAACTCGCGACCCTCAGCTTGGGAAGCTGATGCTCTACCGACTGAGCTATTACCGCATTCGTGTGTCTGTGACCATAGGGGCTGTCGCCCTCGGTTCACTCTGCAAAGTTAGTCATTTATGGCCATTCGTGCAAAATTATTTTTGCTACCACTGCTAAAAAACGGACACCCGGAACAGGCAAGCTCCGGGTGTCGCTGTATGTGTCACGCTTCTGCATGGCTGAAGCGTCTGGGTTCGCTGGCCAGATTATTTCTTTTCAGCGGCTTTCTTGTCGCAGCAGCTCTTCTTCTCGGCAGCAGCTTTCTTGCCGCAGCACTTTGTGGCTTTGTTGCAAGACTTTGCGTCGGCCTTCTTGCCGCAGCATTTCTTGGCTTTGTCGCACTTCTTGGCCTCTTTGTCGCATTTGGCCTTGTCAGCTTCTGCACAAGAGCCTTTCTTGCCGTTGCCGCATTTTTTCTCGCAGGCTTTGGCGTCTTTGCCGGCCTTCTTGCATTTGTCACACTGCTCGAATTTGGTCGACTTTTCCTTGGTCGTAGTAGTCTGTGCGGAAACGCCGAAGGCGAAAAACGCCATTGAGAGCATCAGGATGCTAAGTTTCTTCATATCTGTATTTGTATTGTTTGATTGTCGCAAAGTTAATAGTATAACGCGGCTCTGCCAAGGGAGTGACAGACTTTAACACATTTAACAACTTCGCTTTTGTCAGAGCGAGCGTGGTGTTATGCGTATGACCTGACGGTCGTTGTCGATCTCGATGCGGCCGAGGCGTGCGAGGACTGTCTGTCCGAGCAGCAACGGAGCGGCCTGACTGTTGACCACGCTTGCCTGTACGTCTTTGAGCGTCACTCCGCCCAAATCGACTTCAGCAAGACGGATTATCGTGCCTTCGGACACGCTGCCGGTGGCATCTATGAATTGCTGGGTTCCGATGATGTCCTTGTCCTTGATGTATCCGTTCTTGTACATGAACGTGGCCTCGACGTTTGACATTGAGACGGTCGCAGCGCCAGTGTCGAAGACAAAGTGAAGCGGCAAACCGTTGATGTGACATTTCACCTCAGTCACGCCGCCCTTGCGTGTAAATGGTATTTCAGTCACGCCGTTACCGGAGGCTACCCTCGAACCGGAGGCCTCATCCGCATCGACTGCAGGCATTTGCGTTGTCTGGGACTCGTCATTTCCCGACGTGGGGACGAAGCCGAGGCGCAGGAACAGCGCGTCAAACTCTTTGGTCTCACGCAGTGAAATTAAGTCGTAATCTTGAAGCAGGCGCACACAGTCGTCATAGCCGCAATCGACAGCTTTGTTGAGGCATTCCATGGCCTTGGCGTTATCGCCGATGCGGGCATAGACGCAGGCTGCATTGTAATATGCATTTTTCTTGTCGCCATCGTTTGCCGCGATATATTCCTGCAAAACCTCGATAGCCTTGTCATTCTCGCCGAGACCAGAATAGGCGTATGGCAGCAATATCCCGGTACTGGCCACATCGCCGTTTGACTGTTTGATGACTCGGTTGTAGTCCGCTGCCGCAAGAGCGGCATTGTCCGCCAATCGGTAGCAGTCGCCGCGCAGAACAGTTGCTGTCATGCGCACATCGTCAGACAAGCCAGCATCGGAAGCCATGTAGAGAGTGTAGTCCTGTGCAGCTCCGGCGAAATCGCCGCTGAAGGACTTGAGCATCGCGCGGCGAAAAATGAGGTTCTGCTTGGTAGCCTCGTCGCTGCTTTCGGCAAGCAGTTCATCGAGCAGGGCGACAGCCTCGCCTCCGCGTCCGAGCATCGTAAGGCGTGAGGCCTTGTCTACCTTGTAGTTGATGTCGTCCGGGTCAAGGTCTATAGCATATTCTGAACATTCGAGAGCAGTGCTGAAGTCAAGCTGGTTGTAGTAGCACTGCCCCATACGGTTGTAAGCCTGTGCAGAGGGGGAAATCTTGTTCGCTGCCGAATAAGCGGCTATTGCGTTTTCATAGTCGTGGGTCGCTTCATAGAGTTGTCCTTCAAAGTATGGCCACATCACGTTTGACGCATCAACGACCATCTTGTAGTTAAGTTTCTCATGCATTGCGGCTACCATCTCGGGGTCATCTGCATCAATCTCGTCAAAGGCAGTCCGGTTTTGCAACTCCAAGGCGCGGACAATGTCATCAGCGGCCTTGCGGAACTGCCTCTGTTCCATGTATGCATTGGCTCGCAGCGCGTATGTCGCGGCGTAATCAGTATCCAACTGCAAAGCCTTGTCACACCATTCCGCCGCCTGGCGGAAATTGCCCCGCGTAAACTCGTTGAGGCCAAGGCAGACCATAGAGCGCGTGTCAGCCTTGTTGATCTCGAGCAGCTTCTTATAATCAGCGTCAGAGGCGTCTAAGTTTCCCATGCAGAACAGCAGGTAGCCTCGCCAAGAATACAGGTCGGTATCGTCGGGAGACAGTTTCACCGCCTCGTTTATGTCATTGAGAGCCTTGATGGTGTCGCCCAACGCGAAATAACACTGCCCCCGGTAATACAGCGCGTCGCTGCGCGGGAACGTCCCCTTTTTCGGCAAGTATTTCACCGCCTGGTCGAGCGGTTGAATGGCATTGCCGTACATTTCCGCGCTATAATAAATTACGCCTGTGATCAGGTTTGCCTCACCGCTTTTAGGGTTAGCAGACACTTCCTTTTCCACATACCCCATGGCCTCGGCATAGTTGCCGGCTTGCAGTTCCTCGAGAGCACGAGTGATGTTGTACGGTTGGTCATCGCCTTTCTTGGCAGCGAGAGCCGGCAGTGTCAACAGACATATTAGGGCAGTAATCACTGCACCGGCGAAATATTTGTGCGGTTGGCTGTTAGTCATTGGCTTGTCATAAATTTGGTTGTGCGAAATTACGCAAAAATATCCGAATATACAACGCTGACCGAGATTTTCCCGCGAAACACCGTCAGCCTACGCGCAGACAGTGCAGAAGGAGACACCGCTGCAGGCATCGCGTCCCGGACACCGTTTGAAGACCTCCTGAAATACTTCTTATACGGTCAAAGCAGCTGGCAATGTCAATAGATGGCTTGGCGGCGTGCAATGCCGCCAAGCCATCGGCATTATTCCAATTTTATAAACGGCTCCTTGAAATTGAAGTTGATTATGCGTTCGACAAGCTTGCAGTCATCATCATCCCTGTGCTTGTTGTAAAAGTCGAGCAAAACAGCGCCCATGCGCAGCGGTCGGACCTTATTGTCGGTGGCGATACTGTCCAGTATCTGCTTCAGTGCCGGGTTCATCTCCGGTTCGATGCCTACCCCACCCCACGCATAGTCCCATGGCGTATGCGTCACGCGACCGGCTACACTGTTGAATATTATGTGCATCTTATTGTTGTCGTTGTCACAGGCAGCCTTGATGGCGGCGCATACCAGTTCGCGTTTTTCACGCGTGTTGTGTATTGCCTCCGAAGTCGAGTAGTATCGGTCTTCAATATAGAAGATGTTGTGCCCGTTGTTGCCGTCAGCCTTGACGCCGTCATCCGGCCATACGCTACGCACGTCTATGCCGCCGTTGTCGGTTTCTTTGTAACGGCGGAAAAGCACCACCTTGCCGCGGACTTCACCCAGACGCGGAATACTGTTGCCCGTCCAGATGTTTTCCGGCTTAAAGTACTCGGCCAGGCTTTCTGCTATTTCGTCATCGTCCGTATGGCTGTTCAGCTGCATGATTATCGTTTCACCCGGGTGTTCCTTCAAGAAGAGGGTGAAGTCGTTCCACACGTCCTTAAAGTCTATGTCGCAATCCGTGATTCCGTGACGAATATCCATCTCCTCGTCCACACGGATATCGAAGTATCGTATACCGTCATTCAACTGCTGCATAATATTGTAATTCTGGCATTTGCTCATTCCCGCACTGACAAATTCGCCAGTTCCCGAGTCATGAGTTCCCGGAATGGAAAGCTCGTATAGATACAAGTCGTCAGACAGTGCCGTCATCCAGTTTCTCGTATCGTCGACGGAAGGCTTGAAGATAACCGTAAACGACTTCTTGGCATTCTTCGGATCGGCGATATAGAGTTTTTCCGTATACGGATTGTCCAGGACAGCTCCGTTTTTCACATTCGTGAACACGTCTTTGTCCGCCCCGGAGACATCCTGCCTGATTGTGAACGAGATGTCTGCATCGCACTCTACAATGTACCGTGGACTGCGGCCAAGCTCGAAGTTAGCGCTCGAACGATGCTCCTGGCCGTCCAGAGGCGAGTTAGAGCTGGTCACGTAGCAATAACCGCCCTCGTCAGGGATAATCCGGTATGTTATGGTGAAGCTCTGTGTGGCATTCTTCGGGTTGGCAATATACAGCTTGTCCGAACTAATGAAGTCGGTGACTGCATTGTTGTACAAGGAGGTAGCAAACACTCCGTCAGTCCCGGACTTGTTGATGTTCACATCAAAGGTGATGTTGTCATCGTCACACGTCCACAGAATCTTGCCGCTGTTCATACCCTTGGTACTGAAGTCATCGCTGGAACGGTGCTTCTGTCCTTTCTTCGGGCCCTTTTCACTCACCACAGTCCTTTTCTCGACGTTCTTTTGCTCCCCTCCTATCGAGGGATTCCAGTCTCGACCTTTATCGTCGTCGCATCCGGTGACCAATATGGCGCACAATGCCATTAAAACGGCCGGCAAAAATCTTGTTTTGTTCATATATAAAGCAGTTTGATTGAGGATTATTATTTCATCATGTACCTTTAGGACATTGCCATAGCGTTTCACCGCCGACCTTGCCTTGGGATATGTACGCCGCACTTGCGCCGTCTTGGCTGCAAAGTTCGCAATAATATGCTTTATATCCAAATGTTTTTTCGAATTTCGCATCATGATTTCATGGCTTCTTCATTTAACTTGGCTTGGTTATCCAGACAACCGGCTTTTTATAGGCGGCATTTTTCAGGCATCAGGATGTTCCGGATAGCCGCCGGCACAGCAGCGTCTGTCAGCCTCCGCACAGACTATGTAATGACCTTGTGAACCGCCGGGGCTGCCAGTGCGTTGATACACTGACAATGAAAACTATAATTATCTCAATCACAAGGTTATGAAAAAGTACAGATGCACAATGTGCGGCTGGGTCTACGACCCGGCAGAAGGAGACACCGGCGTCGCGCCCGGGACACCGTTTGAAGACCTCCCAGACGACTGGGTATGCCCGGCGTGCGGCGCGGCAAAAGAGGATTTCGAGCCGATCGACGGCTAACCGCACTCATTCTCCTTCAACCACGAGGGTGTGCCAAAATAGGCGCATCCTCTTTTTATGCGCATTTTGACACACCCGCCGTTCGCTCTTCTTAATCTCTGAGAACTCGGAGTTCTCAGAGTACTCAGATAGCAGCCTCACTGCTCATTTGAGCAGAACTGGACGGGAGCGGTGGATATAAACGCCGGGGCGCGTGGGGCGGTCGCCGTCGCTGACTTTGACACCCGCCAGGTCATACCATGCGGCATCACCGGTGTCGCCGTATACATCGCTTACACCGCCGCCGTCATCGGCAAAACGGCATAAACGGCTGAGTGCAGAGGTTGCGCAGCCGGTAGTGCTGTCAAACAGCGGCGCATTGTACCACCCCGACAGCGATGTGCCGTAGGCATTGTATTCCGGCCACCACCAGAAGAGGCCAGTCACATGTTCATAGCCAGCCAAAAGCGCGACAAGGTCGTCGGCAAATTTCGCCTGGCCAGCATCGCTGTACGGATATGTGCCAGTAAGGTCGAATGTCGTGCCGGGAACTGCCCACTTGTATGAATAGCCGGTTTCAACTATCATTATTTCACGGCCGGGAAAATTGCGCGTCAGCTGGTCGAGGGCGTTGCGCAGCACCGACAAGCCGCCGTGCCAATAAGGGTAATAGCTCAACCCGATGATGTCGTAGTCCACCGACATATCCCTCATTTGCGAGTAGAAATTGTTCATAACGGCTGTATCGGCAACACGTTCCGTATGCAGAATGACCCGTGCCGAGGGGCAAACCTCGCGGCAAGCGCGTATAGCGTTGGAAAGCAGCCGTCCGAGCCGCTGCCAGTTGGCATCACTGCCCATGTATGTGCGCTTCTGCTGCGCCTCGGGAGTGCCTACAGGACCCCAGAGCATGCCGTAGCTGATTTCGTTGCCGGTCTGTATGAAGTCCGGGGTTGCGCCGGCATCAGCGAGTGTCTGCAACGTCTCGCGAGTATAGCTGTAGATGCGCTCACACAGCTGGCTGTCGGCCAGTCCTGCCCATTGCGCCGGGGTCCACTGCTTGGCGGGGTCTGCCCATGTGTCGGAATAGTGGAAGTCAAGCATCAGCGCGTAGCCGGCATCCTTGATGCGGCGGCACAGCGGCAGGATGTACTCCATGTCCTGGCAGGCGTTGGCATCCTTGTCGCTGCCAGTGTATTGGCCGGGGTTGACAAACAGCCGCACGCGCATGGCGTTCATCCCCTGCGAGCCGAACCAGGGCAGCACATCGGCAATGGTGTTGCCGTCATGATCGAGGTACACCGCGCCAGCATTCTCGTATTCCGGCAGCAACGATATGTCACCGCCGACATAGCGTGCAGCCGCTGTCGCCGGCAGTAGTGCAGCGACAGCGATGATAACGGCAAGTAATCTTTTAGTCATAGTAGTATGTGTATTTTTGGAAGTCGTTTAAGTGACATGCAGAGCATGGAGTTGCGTCAGTTGACGCGGTTGACGGGCTTACCGCCGATGAATGCGCGGACGTTGCCTACGGCGATGTCCATGAGCCGCTTGCGGGCTTCAAATGTAGCCCATGCGATATGGGGCGTAATGAAGCAGTTGCGGGCTGTCAGCAGGGGATTGTCGCTGCGCGGCGGCTCTGTGGAAAGCACATCCAAGCCGGCGGCGTAGATGCATCCTACATTGAGAGCATCAGCCAAAGCAGCCTCGTCAACGAGCGGGCCGCGCCCGGTATTGATGAGTATTGCCGTTGGCTTCATCATCGCAAGGCGGCGGGCATTTGCCATATTGCGGGTTTCGTCGGTCAGCGGACAATGCAGCGACACAATGTCGCAGGTAGCGAAAACGTCATCGACAGACTGCGCTTTGAGCATACCCTCGGGGAGGTCTTCCTGACGGCGCGAGGTGACGATGACCGGCTGCATGCCGAAAGCAGCGGCAATTCGTGCCACCGTGCTGCCGATGTTGCCGAAACCTACTATTCCCATGCGCTTGCCGGCAAGCTCTGTCAGCGGATAGTCCCAGTAACAGAAATCGGGGCTGGACGACCACCGCCCCTGCCGGTTCTCGGCAGTGTAATGCTCTGCACGTCCCGTTATCGAAAGGATGAGCGAGAACACAAGCTGCGCCACCGACATGGTGCTGTAAGCCGGAATGTTAGTAACGACAATGCCCGCCTGTGCAGCGGCTGCGGTGTCAACCACGTTGTAGCCGGTGGCAAGCACGCCGATATACTTCATCGACGGGAGGCGGCGTATCGTCTCCGCGTTCAGCACCGTCTTGTTGGCAATCACGATTTCCGCGCCCTCTGCACGCTCCACGGTGTCTTCGGGAGCTGTGCGGTCATATACGGTCAGGTCGCCGAGCTGCGCGAGCGCGTCCCAACTCAAATCGCCCGGGTTGAGGGCATATCCGTCAAGAACTACTATTTTCATAACTGAGGTATCTGTTGTAAACTTATGCATTTGCTGTACCCCGGCGGCATTTGCCGGAGTGGCCAGACACAAAGTTACAACAAATTATCTTAACCGTCAACACAAAACAATCGCTGATATTGCATATCAGAGGCGATATTACTAACTTTGCCGCGCGAAATAATAACCAACAACCTAATCGACGAATGATGAAAAACTATCATGGCGCACTCTGCGCTGCATTGTTAGCCATCACCATTCCCATTGTCAGCCCGCAGGCTTCCGCTGCACCCATTGCCAGGGAGATCCCCGCAGATGCCGTGGTCTATCCTGACGATGCCCACCAGGGCGACTTAACAGTGGAATGGGATGTGGCAAAGCGTAATTTCAAAATCTCGTACATTGTGCCTTCTACCGGCTACTACTACGACGATGACTCCAACCCGGTACACATTGACCTTGAGAACGTCACCAAAGTGGTGTTCTCACGCGACCTCGGCTACGGCAAGACCGAAATAGCAACGATCGACAACCCGGCACCTGGAAACACCGTCAGCATCACCGATGCCGACGTGCTTTCAGGCAGCACTTACGACTATTCCGCAGTCTGCTATGTCGGCGAGAAGTACAACTCCACGCTGTCGGTATACAGCGTCACCGCCGGCTCGCTCCCCGCACCAGTCAGCGATGTGACAGTAGCCACCACACAGGGCAAAGCTCCGGTGACTGTGTCGTTCACCGTCCCCTCGACTTATTCAGACGGCAAGACACCGATCAGCGCAATCACCCGCGTGACGGCTATCGAGACCGAATATGACTGGATCGAAGGAGACATCGAACACCAGCGCGGCTCCGTGGAGAATCCTGCTCCGGGCAGCCGCCAGCAGATAGTGTATTCAGGCACAGACCTGTCTGAAAACACTTCGCACACATGGATTCTAACCGCAGAGGGCGGCGACGGAAAGAGCGAGCCGGTCAACGTGCAGTTCTTCCTCGGCAACGACCGTCCGGCACAGGTCACCAACCTCAACGCGACAATCAACGGCGAGGGCAACGTGGTGCTGACTTGGGACGCTCCCGACAAGGGCTGCCAGAACGGCTACATCAACCCGGCTGACACTCGCTACAAGATTTCAACCAAGCCGACCCCGACATCATGGGACGAGACAGAAGTAGCGACAGACATAGCCGAAACGACATACACATACGTGCCGGAGGGCGATGCGCAGCAGTCACTGGTGTTCTGTGTCAAGGCCTACAACAGTGTGGGCGAAAGCGCAACGGAAACAACTCCATCATTGGTCGTAGGTCCGGCAGAGGCACTTCCCTACACCGAGGGCTTCGACGGCGGCGAAGAGTACTCACGCGCTCCGCAGCACGTCTGGGGCACTTCGACCACCTCGACATCAACATACCCGACTACCTGGAAATTCGACAGTTACGCATACATCGGCTCTGACAAGGTGACTCCGCGCAGCGGTGATGGCGGCTTTGCCGATATGCGCTATTACTCGTCAGCCTCGGAGCAGACACACGACTACCTCACCTCTGGCAGCATCAACGTCGCCGGACAGCAAGCCGTGCAGCTCTCATTCTGCCACTATACGGCAGCCAACAACAACACGTCAACCATCACCGCGTGGGTATCATTTGACAAGGGCGAGTTCCAGCAGGTATACACTGGCAGCGTCGCTGCGGCTGAAGCAAAATGGGTGGACGTGACACGCAAAGTGACTGTACCCGCAGGAGCATCGACTGCCGTAATCCGATTTGAGGCATTCAACGGCTCAACTCCCGAAACCGTCATCATCGACGATATCAAGCTCGAGAGCGCACAGCCCGATGCGATAGTATACCCCGCTTCGGTCAGTGACTTCACAGCAGAAATGAACGAGGCCGGCAACGCTATCGACATCGCACTCACCGCGCCGACGCTGAGCCATGCTTCGCTCGGCGAGGTACACGGCGAACCGCTCACCCGCATCTCCAGCATAAAGCTGTACCGCAACATCAGCGGCGGCGAATATGCGCTCATCCACACATTTGACAACCCCGCACCTGGCGAGAGACTCACATATTCCGATACAGACCTCGCAGTCGGCGGCTCATACTACTACCGGGCAGTAACATACATCGACGACCGCTGCGACTACGGAGAATACCCCGACCATGAAGTGATGGTCGGCCAGCGTCCCGCCGACGTAACTGAGTTCACCATCACCTCAACACGCGGCAACGCCCCCGTAATGGCAGCGTTCAAAGCCCCGGCTGTTGACACCGAGGGCAAGGAACTGACCGAAAATGTCAGCATCGCCCTCTCTCGCTATGACTACGTAGCGATGACATGGACTGACCTCAAGACTTGGGACAGCGTCGCTCCCGGTGAATACTGCTCATACTCTGACAACGGCGTCACCGCACAGAGCAACTACAAGTACCAGGTCAAGGCTACCGGCCGCGCCGGCGAGTCATACGGCATCTCGCTCGACATTTATGTTGGCGTAGACCAGCCCATGCCACCGACAAACGTCAACGCACGCATCGAGGGCGACAAAGTGGTGCTGACCTGGGACGCTCCCGCCGGCGGCATCAACAACGGTTACATCGACTTCGAAAACCTGACATACAAGGTCTACAAGGGCAACGGCTACAGCGACTACAACGCCGCTGAAATCGCCGACGGCATACGCGAATGTACGTTCACCGACCCCGCCGAATACGAGGAAGAGGAAAACATACGCTACTTCGTCAAGGCTGTCAACATGAACTACGAGGGATATTCCACCGCCTCACAGCTCCTCACAGTAGGCCCGGCCGCAACTCTCCCCTTCACCGAAGGATTCGACTCCAAGCTCAACGGCAACATCACAGCTGACCGCTCTACTTGGAAGACATCTTCGACCGATGAGTCTACGGTATGGGCATTCGCCGAAATGGCATACTTCATCCTCGAGGGACAGGTAGTCCCCTACTCCGGCGACGGCCTGGCATACGCATACTACGGCCCATACGCCTCCACTATCCGCAACGACTACCTCACCTCCGGCCACATCGACATCAGCAACGCCGTCAAGCCCGTAGCCGAATACTACGTATATGTAGTTCCCGAGTACGAGACTTCGCTCACATTCGAGGTTTCGACCGACGACGAGAACTACACTCCGCTGCACATCACCGAATACACCGACTCGAAATTCACCGAAGCCGGCTGGGTGAAAGTGGAATGTGACTTGTCAAGCTACAAAGAGGCCGGCAAAATCTCGATGCGCTTCAACGCCCACAAGGACGAGTACTCCTGCTCGACGGCAATCGACCAGATTCGCGTATACGACAAGGACGCATCCGTAAGCAACATAGACACCGACGGCATAAACATCTCAGTTGACGGCCGCCGTCTCACCGTAGACTGCGCCGACGGCACACCCGTGGCAGTCTGCACGCTCAACGGCATGACAGTAGCCCGAGGCAACGGCAGCATGGCCATCGACCTTGCACCCGCAGCCTACATCGTCAACGCCGGCGGCAAGACAGCAAAAGTCATGGTAAGATAACCCCGCCCCCGCGGCACAACATACAGACGGGATGCGACCCTCACGGCCGCATCCCGTCTCTTTTCAGTCTGACAACCAGTATTTTTCTCAATACAATGCCCGCTATTCGGAATAAATGAAGTATCTTTGTCTCCGAATAAGTGTCACAAGTGACAGTTTTTCGGAAAGCAATGATTGTAGCCAGAGAAACATACGTCAACCGGCTGAGCCGCTCAAGGGGCAACGGCCTTATAAAGATAGTCACGGGACTGCGCCGCTCGGGCAAGTCGTTCCTGCTCAAGAACCTATTCCGCAATCACCTGATTGACAATGGCGTTGCCGATGACCACATCATAATCATCGACATGGAAAGCCGAAAAAACAAGGCCTTCAAAGACCCGGACTTCCTGCTCGACATTTCAACTACCGGATAACAATGGGGATACTCGCTTTTCATATTTCGCAGTGCGGATTGAGACATCTGGCATACGCGGCGGTTCTTGCAGCCGGGCTGGCCTGTGCTCCGGCACAACAGATAGCCGATATGGGCGCGGCTCGCGAATATTGCGACACACATCCGCTCGACCGCATCGAGGGCATCTGGGACTTGACGGACGCTGACACACAGGTGCTTATATCAAGGCGCGAGGGGCATGACGGCGAATATGTCATGACTGTCATCACGAGCGGCGACTGCCGGCTGTTGCCGGGCGATACCCTGGGGACATACCGCCGCACCCCTGACAGCGAGCGTTTCCGCCTGACCATGACAACCGGGCTGAAAATAAACGCCGAATGTGTCGCCACGCTCACCGAGGACGACATGGGAATAACCATACAGCGGCCGGTACACCGCATTGAACTGTCGCCGCACCTGCTGCTGCGACGCTTCTGGAGCCTTTTCCGATACCGCAGCGAAAACCCTGCCGACCGCCTTCACGACGGGCTGATACGCATATACCCGCCCGACCGCGAACAGCTGCCTTCACCCTACAAGATGAGATACCTATGAAACTGCACATACCTGTGGCTGCAATCCTCGCAGCATTGATGCTCCTGCCGGCAGCCGACGGCGCAGCGCGGCGAGTGAAAGTGCCAGCATCTGGCAGCAAGTCTGCCAAGCAGAACAAACAGGCCGCGACCAAGGAGGACACGTTTGCCGTTGACTCGATGGCGGAGTTTTCCACCGACCGCCGTGTGGCGCAATGCAGCCTTGCACAGGTGACATTCCGCGGGTTTGACAAGCCGGTCGAGTCCCGTGTCGAGACATTTTTCGTCACCAACACCGCCTCCTACCGCCTCACGCGCCTTACCGTGCGCATGGACTATTTCGGCAGTGACGGCGAGAAGATGCACAGCCGCGAGTGTGCCATAGACTGCGACATACCCCCCGGCGAGCAGCGGCAGGTGTCAGTGCCGTCGTTTGACCGCCAGCAGACATACCGCTACCAGCAAAGCCGCGTGCCGCCGCGCCGAGCCTCCTCCACATTCACCGTCCGCCTCACCGCAGTCCGCCTCGTCTTCGCAGACAGCGGCATGCCGCTGTGACACTCGCCGCAGCTCTGATTTTTGAGTAAATAACACATAGCCGCCCACGGGTGTCGGCGGTTTTTACTATCTTTGCAGCGTCCATAGTGGACCCATTCTAACCAAATTACAACATCAATCTATGGGAGGTTTTTTCGGAGTCGCATCCAAGGAAAACTGCGTGGCTGACCTTTACTACGGCACAGACTACAATTCGCACCTCGGCACACGCCGTGGCGGCATGGCAACATACAACAGCGAGGACAAGCGGTTCATCCGCTCCATTCACAACCTCGAGAGCTCGTATTTCCGGACCAAGTTCGAGCCGGACCTCGGCAAGTTCAGCGGCAATTCCGGCATCGGCATAATCAGCGACACCGACGCACAGCCCATCATCTTCAACTCTCACCTCGGACGGTTTGCCATCGTCACCGTCGCCAAAATCTGCAACATCACCGAACTTGAGAAGGAGCTGCTCGACGAGAACATGCACTTCGCCGAACTGAGCAGCGGACAGACCAACCAGACAGAACTAATCGCGCTGCTCATCACACAGGGCAAGACATTTGAGGAGGGCATCGAGAACGTGTACGACCGCATCAAGGGGTCATGCTCGATGCTGCTGCTCACAGAGGACGGCATCATCGCTGCCCGCGACAAGTGGGGTCGCACTCCGATAGTCATCGGCCGAAAGGAGGGCGCGTATGCCGCAACAAGCGAGTCAAGCGCATTCCCCAACCTCGACTTTGAGATAGACCGCTTCCTCGGCCCGGGCGAAATAGTGCGCATGCGTGCCGACGGCGTAGAGCAACTGCGTCCCGCACGTGAGGAAATGCAGGTATGCTCATTCCTGTGGGTATACTACGGTTTCCCGACATCATGCTACGAGGGGCGCAACGTAGAGGAGATGCGCAACGCCTGCGGTTACGAAATGGGACTCACTGACACTGACGAGGTGGACTACTCCTGCGGCATACCCGACTCCGGCATAGGCATGGCGATAGGCTACGCAATGGGCAAGGGCGTGCCATACAAGCGTGCCATATCCAAATACACGCCGACATGGCCGCGCAGCTTCACCCCCTCGCGCCAGGAACTGCGCTCTCTTGTCGCCAAAATGAAGCTAATCCCCAACCGCGCTGTTCTGGCCGGTTCGCGTCCGCTGCTGTGCGATGACTCGATAGTGCGCGGCACACAGCTGCGCGACAACGTGAAAGTCCTGTACGAATACGGCGCGAAGGAGGTGCATATCCGCATCGCCTGTCCGCCGCTGATATACAGCTGCCCCTTCGTCAACTTCAGTGCGTCCAAAAGCGACCTGGAACTCATCACGCGCCGCATAATCAAGGATCTCGAAGGTGATGCCGACAAGAACCTCGACAAATACGCCACCACAGGCTCGCCCGAATACAACACCATGGTAGACCGCATACGCGACTCATTCGGGCTGACCTCGCTGCGCTTCAACACCCTCGAGACACTCGTAAAGGCTATCGGGCTGCCCAAGTGCAAGGTCTGCACTCACTGCTTCGACGGCAGCTCCTGCTTCTGACCGCGACAGCCTATACTCAGAGTTCTCGGAGAACTCTGAGATCTCCGAGGTTTCGGACAATACACAGCGGCACCGCAAATCGCGGTGCCGCTGTGTATTCAGAGCCAAGCAATTAGAGGAGTGCGGAAGATTGCCGCCTCCAAAACAGCAGAGGCTGTCGCGCAATGCGCGGCAGCCTCCGTTTGGATTATGCGAAGGAGTGATTACTTAACCACAACCTTAGTTGCTTTCTTGCCCTGAGTCTTGATGACTACCTGACCCTTAGCGGGGTTAACGATTTCCATACCCTGGAGGTTGAAGTACTTCACAGGAGCATTCTCGTCAACTGCAATGTCGTCAACGCCATCAGTGTGGAGAGTGAACAGCATAGTGATGGGGGCGTCCTCGCCGAACCAGTAGTATGCAAGAGGACTCTCAGTTGAACCGAAGTACATGTTCTCGACAGTCAGAGTGCCATCTTCGAGAGTTGAGCAAGAACCAGCAGCTGCGATTTCAGCCCAAATGTCCTCGATATCCCAACCGTCGATGAAGAAACGCTTACCCTCAGAGTTGAAGGGGAAGCCTTCCTCATACATACCGGATTGGTCGTCGCTGCTGTCAAACCAGAAGCCAGAACCAGTCAGCGGACGCATGCAGACGCAGTCGGTGTTGCTGATGTTGAATACATAGAAACCATCTGTACTCTTGCCAGCAAGTGAAGCGGCATTGAGCTGTGACCATTCGCTTGTTCCATAAGGATTCTGGATGGCGATAAGGCCATCGTCAGCCTTGTTGCGGAGGAGTGTGAGACCAGTCACCTTGCCAGGACGATATTCCTCTTTGAAGAAGTAAGAGAAGCAGTTTTCCTCTTCAACGTCAGCTGTACCGGCTACTTCCCATTCGTTTGCATTGTAAACGAAATAGTCGAGCGGAGCAGCCTCATAGATACCTGCTGCGAAGAAGTAACCAGCGGTTACACGCATTGCGCAAGCATCGTATGTGAACAGGCTGCCATCTTCCATGATAGTGAAAGTGAAGTTGCCACCCTCATTAGGCCATGAGATGTTCACCTTGCCGTCACCAGCATCTTCAACTTCAGCGGGCATACCGGAGAACATCATGTTCTCACCGTAGTTTGACATGAAAGAGCCAGTGTCCTGAGTCGGAACGACGATTGTTCCGTTAGTCAGGTCAACGTTGCCTTTTACTTCAACGTCGCTGTAGGGAAGACCAGTGATGACAACTTCTGTAGGAGTTGAACCAGCCTTGATGACAGTAGTCAGAGAGCCACCGAAACGGTCATCGCCCTGGAGCATCCACTTGCGGTATTTGTTGTTGTAAATACCATAGAGGTCGCTGACCTGAGAGATTTTTTTCGGGCCGTTCTGGCGCACGAATTTCGCAGGGCTTGCAGCTTCAGCAGCTGTAAGCTCGATGCTGCCAGCAACAGTCGCATCCTTTGCGGATACAGACTTCTGCTCAACAGCTGCAGAGGCTGTCAGACAGGCAGCCATTGCAAATGCAAAAAGAGCGGAGCTTTTTTTCATTGTCGTAATTGTTTAGTTTGTTATTTAGTGTTTTGATATTCCGTTGTTTTCGGCAGGGACATAGCATGTCCCATATTCAGATGCAAAGGTAGTCCGAAAAACAATGCGGTGCAAATTATTTCGGCATTTTTTTGTCAGTGTTGGTTATTTTCACAGCGGCAAAGGCATATGCAGCCGGCATCGCCATAGAACAGCATCAGCTGGCGATGTCATGGTTGAGACAATGTCGCCAGCTGATGATTTAGATTGTATGGAGATTATATCACTTCCAGACTTGCTTTGAGGTCTTCGCACCCTTCCGGACGATTACCATCTGGCCGGGCATCGGCTCGCTGATGCGCACACCCTGAAGATTATAGATTTCGACAGGAGCATCAACGTCATCTGCAATTTCTCCGACACCTGCATCTTCCTTGAGGAACGTGCAGTAACCGAGGGTGGTCTCACGAGAGTTCATGACGTACTTGCCTACAATGAAATAGACTTTGTTCTTCTGACCCTGCGAGAAGTCGATGTTGATATCGATGTCGCGGGTATTGCCTGCCGAAATGAACGGTGCTTCGGAGTAAACCTGGTCTATCACTGGAATCATGGAACTCTTGTTTGTGGGATCCTGCTCATAGATACCAAGGATAATCTGTCCGTCGAAATACCCTTTCTTGATTTCGTATGTCATCTTGAACGGTATTTTCGAAAGGTCTGCCACCTTGTAGGTTACATAGTATGTTATGTCGCCGTCAACGTACTGTTCTTTCGGGGTGTCAGGTATGGTGAAGTTCTTCAGCGTCGGAGTGCCGGAACCGGGATTCGGCTTCAGGATGATTTTCTCATTCACTCCATCATAGCGGGCCTGTGTCTCGGGATCGTAGAATATCATGGTGAACTCGGTGTCTGCGGAAACAGTAGCGTTGTTGCCGTTCTTGTCATAGAAGCGAGACACCCACTCCTTGTCAGCCTGTTCACCGGGCATGAGACTCACAATGATGCTCTCGCCGAGGAACTTGATGTTGCCGCTTGCATCAAGCAGGGCGGGGCAAATGCCGTTGGAGAGTTCCAGGTCAGAATTGTTGGAGAAGTGCGCTTTCAGACGGAAGTTCTTGCCGGCAAACATGTCTGACATCGGTTCTACATCAGAAACGGAGATGCGCGAAGCAGACACGTTGGCCACTGAATAGCTTCCGCCAGACACAGTCAGGTAGCAATAGTTTGAGTGTCCCCAAACCACTGCAATAGGCTGCCACTGTGCATTCTCCATGTCGATATCGCGTGTGACGAGGGTCACTTTGTACTTGCCGTCAGGGAGTGATGGGATTGCAACGCTCGGCTTGACATTTTTGGACGGGAAGTATGAATACATCGACGTGAGGTTGATGTTGGTCATCTGCCCGAGCTTGCCCTGTACATACTGGATTTCGCCAGAAGTGCCTTCCACCGGTTCAAACGATGCGCCGATGTTGACGTTGACCTCGCTGGCGTAGGCATTGCCCCAGCCCAGGGGGTCATAATCCTGGGTGTCAAACACCATGTTGCCGCCAGTTACGGAAGCGACAGTAGAGCCGTACTGGAGCAGGTTGCCCGGTATTGCCTCGGCAGGAGTCTCCGTCGGAGGCTGAATGCCGAATATGCCGTTCTGCTGGAAGTTAAAGCCTCCGGCATAACCGCCGATACCCTGAGCGTCAGGGTTGAGAGCGTCGAGAGCATAGTAGCCGTCAGATATGCCGCTCCAGCCCCAGTTGAAGTGGAAATAGCCGTTGCCGTCATATCCGTCGCAGACGAAGGAGTGGCCACCCTGAAGCGGAGCCTGTCCGTTGATGATCATAGGGCCGACGTTCTTGAGGTTGTCATATACCATCTGCTGCCACTGCGACCCGGAATAGATGTTACGGCGAAGCGTCCGTGTACCCTTGTCATACTTGAAATATGTCACAAGAGCCTTGTCGATGTCAGAGCCAGAAGCGCCGGATGCATCGAGTCCGTATGACATCTCGACGGAATAGCCGCACGCTTTCATCAGGTATGCCACAGCAGCACCTTGATCCTCATTGTAGTTGCCTGAAGTGTATGTGTTGAGCATGTTGTTCCAGTCAAACGCCTGTTTGGCGAAGTTGATGGTCAGAGTACGCCCGATAGAAGAGCAACGGTACTGCTTGATGCCCTCGCCAACCTCAGGATATTTGTGGTAGTTCATCACCTGCGCCATAGAGGTTGCGACACAGCCGCTCATTGTCAGCTTGTTGTTGTACTTCGGACACTGGTCGTTGTAAGGGGTGTCCTGATCCCAACGAGTAGTCACCAGCGGAGCGATAGCAGTCCACTCGGAGTTGGCGCGAGGAGCTTTCAGAGCCTCGGTCGCTCCTTTCTCTACAGCCCATTCTATCTGGCGGGCATACTCGTCAAGCCACCATTTCAGTTCGGGCGACATGTTCTGCGGGTCGATGTTGCCGGTCTCGCTGTATCCGAGCACAGGGTATGCAACATCGTCGGCAGCGAGGATCATATAGCCCTGGCCGTCGGTGTTGAATACATACGCTGCGGATTGCCCGGCAGCTGATACTGCTGTGTAGACAGGCTTGAGAGATGCCTTGGCACGGGCACGCATGGCGGCAGGAGCACCGTTGCGGGCGCGTGAAAGAGCCTGTTCAGGCGTCAGAGGCGTTGCAAAGACCCCGAACGCTACAGGAATCGTTGCTGCCAGAAATAGCAATTTCTTGTTCATATTATGCTTGTATATTGATATTCAATGTTATACTATTGAAGCATGGAATACAATCGGCATTGACACCCTTGGTTCACCATTTGGTTGCTTCCGCCACCGTATCTATACACATTATTATATAAAGACGCGCCGGAGGTGAACTCCAAAGGCCAATGCCCAATTAGTCCAATCGCAAAATTAGGCATTATAGTTGTGCCACGCAATAGATTCGCAAGCCAAAATGAGCCGCCATACCGCGCTTTTTGCATAGTTTAACCGCACAGCAGCATGAGATTCAATCCGCAAAGTTCTTGGGCAAGGCATAACTTGTGCTGCGTCCGCCCGACTCCCCCTTCTCGAGCATTCCTTTGCCAATCAAGTCATTGATGTCGCGGGCAGCAGTATCTTGCGAACAGTGGCATATTTTGGCATATTTAGAAGAAGTGAGTTTACCGAAAAAACCGTCCCATAGCCGATTTATGACTTTACGCTGACGCTCATTCACAGCTACGCCCCGCTCATTGAAATGCCGCCAATAAACCGACTTGCGTATCACCGCATGCAGCATCGCCTCGGTATGCTGCAACGCATGGTACAAGCAGTCAAGAAACCATTCGAGCCAAGACGTAACGTCAAGGTCGCCCTTCTGGGTCTTTTCCAGCACTTCGTAATATGACTTTTTCTCGCGGTTAATTTCCGCAGATACACTGAAGCAGTAATCGCTGCCATTTGTTGTTCGCGACAGAACCATGTCCGCGACTGTACGGCTCATGCGCCCGTTGCCGTCATCAAAGGGGTGTATCGTCACCAGCCAAAGATGTGCGATGCCGGACTTTATGTACACCGGCAGCTGCGCCGTATTCACCCAGTCGATGAACCGGAGCATCTCCTCGGGAACACACGCAGACGGAGGCGCCTCGTAATGTATCTTCTGCTTACCCAGCGGTCCGGAAACAACCTGCATCGGCTCATCGCCCTGCCGCCAGCCTGCCACGACAATCTTGCTCCCGGCACTTCTCCCGGTGGGAAAAAGCGCAGAATGCCAATCAAACAGCCGTTCCTCGGTCAGGGGCTTGCTTCCGCCACTGACAGCATCAAGCATTACCTCTACAAGACCTTCAACATAATGGTCTTCTGACGATTGCTGCGCTTCCTCAATCCCGAGCCGCCGCGCGAGCGAACTCCGGACAGACTCGGGATTAAGCATGACTCCCTCGATTTGCGACGATGCTACAACTTCCGCCACCATTGAAGCCAACCGGGTACGGTCACGGTCTGCCTCGGCCAACAAACCCAACTTGCCAGCCAACTGTCCATGAAGTTCAGACACGCGCCACACTTTTTCAATCAATGCGTCGGCGGCCCACCTGAAATTCGGCCAATCCTTTTGTTGCCATATATATACGGCCCTGCCCCTGGAATTTATCATACTGCGAAGTTATCACTTTTGCGGAGAATACGCAACTTATTCTCCGCAAAATATGCGGAGAATAACACGGCTAATCTCCGCACGTGACTGTCAGACTCTGGCAAACGCACAGGAGCAGGAAGAAGACATTAAAAGGAAATCGTCCTGTAATCCAATGAATTACAGGACGAAGCAGATGATTAGAGCGGAAAGACAGGGATTCGAACCCTGGGTACCCGTAAGAGTACAACGGTTTTCGAGACCGTCCCGATCGACCACTCCGGCATCTTTCCCAGTCGTTTTTGATAGTGTGCAAAATTACTACTTTTTTCTCATTCACACACCATATCCGGGCAACTTTTTGCCCACTATTTTCGTTACTACTGATAAAGAACTGATTGACAGCAATGTTTTTTCTGTTGTGTATATGAAAATTATTTTGTAACTTTGCATTGTCGATAGGAAAGGACATCTGTCGATGCCGTACTAATAGTACATAATATAATGTATATGATGGACACTAAGCGCATAATACCGGCCTCGGAGCTTATCATCAATGATGATGGCTCTGCATTCCATATCCACGTGCGCCCCGACCAGTTGCGAGACAACATCATTCTGGTGGGCGACCCGGGGCGTGTGGGAATGCTGGCTGCCTATTTCGACCGCATCGACTACGATGTGCAGTCACGCGAGTTCCATGCCATTGGCGGCACATACAAGGGAAAGGAGCTGATGTGCATCTCGCACGGCATCGGCTCTGACAACATCGAGATTGTCCTGACAGAGCTCGACGCCCTTGCCAACGTGGACTTCAAGACACGCGAGGTCAAGGAAACGCACCGCACGCTCAACCTGATACGTGTGGGCACTTCCGGCTCGCTGCAAGAGGACATCCACATCGGCGATTTCGTCATCGCGCAGAAAGCCGTCGGCACTGACGGAATCCTCAACTACTATGCGGGACGCGACGAAATCTGCGATACAGAGCTGGAACGCAAGCTGGTGGAGCATACCGGCTGGCCTGAGAAATGGGCTTACCCGTATGCCGTCGATGCGGATCCGGAACTGGTGGAACGCATAGGCCGTGACGACATGGTGCGCGGATGCACTATGTCAGCCGTGGGCTTCTACGCGCCGCAAGGCCGTGAAGTGCGTCTGCCGCTCTTGCGTCCGGACATGAATGAAAAGATAGAGAACTTCGTCTGCGAAGGCCTCCGCGTGACCAACTTTGAGATGGAATCCGGATGCCTGCAGGGCATGGCACGGCTGCTCGGACACCGGGCAATGACTGTCTGCTGCATCATCGCAGAGCGTCGCCAAACACGCGCCAACCCGGACTACAAGCCGGCGGTGCGAAAATTAGCTGAAACCGTACTCGACCGCATATAGATGCGCGAGGGTACTCAACCTTATACACATTAGTTTATCACTCTCAATTAAGTTTATCTCGACTAAGGTTACATTAAGATTGTGGGACTGGCTGTGAAGTTAGTCCCTCAATTGTTTTCGTACCCTACGCCAGTCGGGGAAATACCGCTCTACCAGCTGCCAGAACTCGCGCTGATGCCCACGGTGGACGAAATGCGCCAGTTCGTGAGTTATCAGATAGACGGTACACTCCTCGGGATATGCCGCAAGCCGCGTATTGACGGTTATGGTGGACTTGGCTGGGTTGGCAGACCCCCATTGCGAGGTCATGCGGCGCAGCACATACCTGTCTGCATGAAGCCCCATTGTGGCCTCGCGCTCACGGATGACTCGCTCGAGCATAGCGCGAAACTCCGTCAAGTCCTGCGCGTCCGCAGCGTTCTCCCTATCTTTCTTCTCGCTGACCCGGCCAATCTGCTTCCGCATCCACGGCAAACTCGAATAAGCGAAATCAGCTATTGCCTTGCGGCTGACAGTCGGCGGCGCGGAAATGCGGAAACACTCATACCGCCACGAGAAGCGGAGGCTTACACGAACCACATTCTTCCACTCGATGATGACATCAAACTCCTCAACCTTCATCGCCTCGCGGCGAAGCACAATATTCCTATTAGCCATATTATACATCGGTTATGTTATGCTGTCTTTACGAAAGCGCGGTGCATCCACCGTTTGCCGTACCACCGGCGCAGGAACACTACCCCGCGCACATTCTCATCAAGCGAGAACATCCACCACATGCCCAGTATGCCGAAGCCGAAGGGTATGCCGAACAGGTAAGCGAGGACCACGGCGATAGACCACATGAATATCACGCCCACATAGAAGGGATAGTTCACATCGCCCACACTCTGCAATATATTGACAAACACTATGTTGATGGGACGACCTATCTCAAGCGGCACGTCTATCCACAGTATGGCTGTGCCGAGGGCAATGATTTCGGGATTGTCAGAGAGGGCGGAGAGTATGGTGTGGCCGGCGAGGGCAAGCACAAGCGAAGCAGTGAACGTCACCGCAACGGCGACACGGCACACATACCGTCCCAGCGTGAACGACGCTTTCCACTTCTCCGCACCCACAAGGTGGCCTGTCACTATCGCGCCACCATGAGAGATAGCGATGCAGAACAGGTATGAATACATTATAAGGTTGACGCAATAGGTACGCGCCGCAAGGGCCTCCATGCCAAGCATGGTGATGAAAAAGGAGATGACAAGCTGCGAGCAGGAATAGGACATCTGTTCGCCGGCAGCAGGCAACCCTATCTTCAGCAGGTTACGGAACTCCACCCGAGGCCAGCGACGGAACACCGACCAGGGGAAACGGCGTATGGTGGTGGAAAATACTATCACAAACAGGGCAATCATCGCCAGCGTGCGGCACGAGGCAGTGGTGATGGCAGCACCTGACACCCCGAGAGCCGGCGCACCGAACTTGCCGAATATCAGCGCATAGTTGCCGATGATGTTCAGCACATTGACCACAAGTATCACCAGCATCGGCCAATAGGCCTTGTTGTTTGACCGCAGCACGGCGGAGAGGGTCATGGCAAGAGCCTGCACGAAGGCGAATGCCCCGACTATGCGCATATAGCTCACGCCCAGCGGCAGCATCTCGCCGTCAAGCCCCATGGCCGACAGTATCGGCTCGGCATAGAAATAGAGCAACGCGCTTATAGCCACTCCGAAAATCAGGTTGACCACCAGCGACACCCCTACCACCAGCTCCATGCGCCGTTTCAGGTTCGCGCCCAGGTACTGGCTGCACAGCACCGACGTGCCTAAGTTGATGACCTCAAAGACGATGAAGCAGAATGTGACAATCTGGTTGGCGAGGCCCACCGCCGCCACGCTCGCGTCGCTGTGGCGCGAGAGCATGAACGTGTCCATCGCGCCGAGGGTCATGATGAGCAGTGTCTCGACAAATATCGGGACAGTCAGGAACAACAGCTCGCGCTTCAGCGGCGAGGCGATGCGCAGCCGCCGTGAGATGCCTTTGGGTAAAGAGAATGCTGCCATAGAGACGAAATGCGGCGCAAAGATACCAAATAACGCCGACACCGCGACTGGCAGCGCGTTAAATATTACAATACCCTGCATACCAACCGCTTGCCCTTTTATAAAAAGCCAAGCCTAACATACACGGCTGGTTTCGGATAAGGCACGGCAAGAATTAGCGGAAAAGATTTGGAATATTGGCGGCGGCTTGCTACCTTTGCAACGCCATCGGGACAGGCATCATCTGCTTGCCCCGTATGGATATGTTTGCAGGGAATGAACAGCACTGGCAACGACATAGCCCTCCGCAGCCGTTTCGAGGCTTACCTCGCCTCAAAGGGGATGCGCAAGACACAGGAGCGTTTCGTGATACTCGAAGCCGCCTGTGCCATGGGCGGGCATTTCGACGCCGACACGCTGCACCGCCGCCTTGAGGCGGATGCCTACCACGTCAGCCTCGCCACGGTATACAACACGCTCGAGCTGCTGCGACGCGCCGGCATACTGGCGTGCCACACGTTCAAGAGCCGCCAGTCGCAGTACGAGTTTGCAGACGTTGACGCGGGCCATGTGCACCTGGTTTGCTCGCAATGCGGCAAGGTGCGCGAAGTTCCCGACCCGGAACTATCGCAAGCCATCTCGCAACGGCGTTTCGGCTCATTCTCCGCAACAAGCTTCTCGATAGACATCTTCGGCATCTGCGCATCATGCGTGCGCCAGAACCGCAAGAACAAGAATAACAAAACTAATCCGCAAAACAGTAATGGCAAAAGCTGATGTATTGCTCGGCCTGCAATGGGGCGACGAGGGTAAAGGCAAGATAGTGGACGTGCTCACCCCGCGCTACGATGCCGTGGCCCGCTTCCAGGGCGGCCCAAACGCCGGTCACACCCTCGAGTTTGAAGACAAGAAAGTGGTCCTAAGGTCACTGCCCTCGGGCATTTTCCTCTGCCGCACCAACATAATAGGCAACGGCGTGGTCCTCGACCCGGTGCTGTTCCGCCGCGAGGCAATGGAGATAGAGCAGCAGGGCATCGACCTGCATGCGATACTGAAAATCTCACGCAAGACACACCTCATCCTCCCCACCCACCGGCTGCTCGACGCTGCCAACGAGCGTGCAAAGGGGGATGCCAAGATAGGCACTACAGGCAAGGGCATCGGTCCTGCATATACCGACAAGGTGTCGCGCTACGGGCTGCGCGTCGGTGACCTCTTCTCCTCATTTGACGAAAAATACCGCGCTGCCGTCAGCCGCCATGTTGACATGCTACGCCGCATGGGCGAAACCCCGGAATTTGCAGACCTCGAGCGCGAATGGCTCGAAGCTGCCGAATACCTCAAGGGCTACGACATAGTGGACTCTGAGTATTTCGTCAACGACATGCTCAACTCCGGCAAAAGCATACTCTGCGAGGGCGCACAGGGCACGATGCTCGACGTGGACTTCGGCTCGTACCCCTTCGTCACATCCTCCAACACCGTCACTGCCGGCGCGTGCATCGGCTTGGGAGTGCCGCCGCACCGCATCGGCGAGGTATACGGAATCTGCAAGGCATACTGCACCCGCGTCGGCGCAGGGCCGTTCCCCACGGAGCTGCACGACGAGACCGGCAAACTGATGCGCGACCGAGGCCACGAATACGGCGCAGTCACAGGGCGTGAACGCCGCTGCGGCTGGATTGACCTCGTCGCCCTGAAATATGCCGTAACCATAAACGGCGTGACTCGCCTAATACTCATGAAGAGCGACGTGCTCGACACCCTCGACACGGTGAAAGCGTGCACTGCATACGAAATCGGCGGCACTCGCACCGACCATTTCCCCTTTGACGCAGCCGCAGAGGACATCACGCCCGTATACACCGAACTGCCAGGCTGGAAGACTGACCTGACGCAGATGACCGACCCGGAGCAGTTCCCTGAAACGTTCCGCAGCTACATCCGCTTCATCGAGGAATACCTCGGTGTGCCGGTATACATCGTCTCCGTCGGCCCGGACCGTCTGCAGACCATTGTCTGCCGCCAGCTGTGAGGCATCAACTGTCACGAAATCATTAACCTTAAATAAACAACGAAACAACCATGGCAACAGTTAAACCATTCAAGGGGGTACGTCCTCCCAAAGAGTTTGTCGAGCAGGTAGTGTCACGTCCCTACGACGTGCTCAACTCCGAAGAGGCCCGCAAAGAGGCTGAAGGCAACGAGAAGTCCCTCTACCACATCATCAAGCCGGAAATCGACTTCGCTCCCGGCACCGACGAGCATGACCCCAAGGTCTATGACAAGGCTGTCGAGAACTTCCACAAGTTCCAGGAGAAAGGCTGGCTCGTTCAGGACCCCAAAGAGAACTACTACATCTATGCACAGACCATGGACGGCCGCACTCAGTACGGTTTCGTGGTCGCTGCCTGGGTGAACGACTACCTCGAAGGACGCATCAAGAAGCACGAGCTGACACGCCGCGACAAGGAGGAAGACCGCATGAAGCATGTCCGCATCAACAATGCCAACATCGAGCCGGTATTCTTCGCTTTCCCCGACAACGAGAAGCTCGAGGAAATCATCCGCACCGTCATCAAGAACAAGCCCGAATACGACTTCGTCGCTCCCGACGGCTTCGGCCACACATTCTGGGTAATCTCTGACGAGAAGATGATCAAGGAAATCACGGAGGAGTTTGCCAAAATACCCAGCCTCTACATCGCCGACGGACACCACCGCTCAGCAGCTGCCGCCCTCGTAGGCGCAGAGAAGGCCAAGAACAACCCTCACCACACCGGCAAGGAGGAATACAACTACTTCATGGCAGTGGCATTCCCCGCTTCTCACCTCCGCATCATCGACTACAACCGCGTGGTGCGCGACCTCAACGGCCTCACTCCCGAGCAGTTCCTCGACAAGGTGCGCGAGAACTTCGACGTTGAGAAGATCGGCAAGGAAATCTACCACCCCAAAGGGCTGCACAACTTTGCCCTCTACCTCGACGGCAACTGGTACTCGCTGACTGCCAAGCCCGGCACATACAACGACCAGGACCCCATCGGCGTGCTTGACGTGACCGTATCTTCCGACCTCATCCTGCGCGACATCCTCGGCATCACCGACCTGCGCAGCGACAAGCGCATCGACTTCGTCGGCGGCATTCGCGGCCTCGGAGAGCTGCAGCACCGTGTTGACAGCGGCGAGATGAAGATGGCCCTCGCCCTCTACCCCGTCACCATGGACCAGCTCATCAACATCGCCGACACCGGCAACATCATGCCCCCGAAGACCACTTGGTTTGAGCCCAAGCTCCGCTCCGGCCTCGTGATCCACAAGCTCGACGACTAAAAAACCTCAACAACAACCTAATAACCAATGGGATGCCCTGACGGCATCCCATTTTTTGCCCCAATAAACAGGAGGCGTCAAAACTATGCTACATGCCCTGCACGGGGGATGATGCTGCTGAATTTTGACACGACACAGGAGCGTATTGATATGCCCCTGTGTTCTTTGTTTTATAGTGCAGGTCTGCTGCTTATGCTGATGACGCCACTTCGGATATTTCAGGTGCGGCTATAAGGGCTATAATTAATCGCCTACCTATATATATGATGTGACTGTGCCAGCTTAGTGTGAATCTTAGATGTGGAGGCGAATTGTATTATCAATGCGGCCTCGCTTTAATGAAAAACGCAATCAGAGAGGGGATTTTGGCATACTTCTCTTATGAAGAGAAGTGCATTACGCCGCAAAGTTATAACTTTTCCGCTAAACGCGCAAGAAAAGATGAAATTTTCGGCGAAAAATTTTTCAAAGGTCGACTTTTGATGTTGAATATTTTAGCATTTGGCGGCTTTGCATGGATTGTCAGATACTTCTATTACACCGCAAATGTGTCATATTATTGATTTTCAAGAGATTAATATCCTGCACTTCTCTTCATAAGAGAATACATGATACTAACTTATATGTGTTTAGGAATTAGATATTTAGCATCCTTGACTACCGAGTCCAAAACGACGGCAACATACATCTCTTGCCGCCCGAGCCTCAATTGTTTCCGAAACCACAACACAAACAACTAACAATAGTTCTAATACGTGATTATGAAAAAAATTATTCTACCAATGTTCGCTCTGACAGCAACCGCTATGCTGCTGCCCTCATGTTCGAGCGATGACATCGTCCCCCAGGGGGGCGAAGCGACAGTCATCCTGACTGCTAAACTTCCCGACGGTCTACAGACCCGTGCATTCGCCGACGGCAAGACTGCAAAGCACCTCCAGATGGTAGTGATGCAGGCTGAAGGCGACCGTCCCTACGGCGACAACCTCTCCGTGTTTGACAGCGGCGACGTGTACACCGCCGAGTTCCAGAACGGCAAGCTCTACACCGAAGTCCCCGTCAAGCTCGTTTCCGGCAAGCGGTACGCCGTGATATGCTGGGCCGATGCCGGCGAGGAGAAGTCGCCTTACGACTTCAACACCACAACTCACACTGTGACTGCCAACTATGCAAACCGCACGACAAGCGACGAAACCCTCGACGCTTTCTATGCTTGCACTGCCTTTACTGTCGAAGCTGACGGCACACAGACCATCGAACTGCGCCGCCCCTTCGCACAACTCAACATCGGCACTGACGACCTGCAGACTGCCGTGGATGCCGGCTTTACAGCCACTACAGCAGAGGTGACAGTGCCTGTTTACACTGAGTTCAACCTGGTGGACGGCGAAGTGAGCAATCCTGAAGTCCGCACGTTCACAGCTGCTGCCCTTCCCACTGACGAGCAGTTCCCCGCTTCTGCCGGCGAAGGCTACCAGTATCTGGCAATGAACTATGTGCTGACCAGCGCAGACAAGACGCTTGCCGACGAGGTCAAGCTGAAAGTCTCCGGCACTGGCGCAGCTCCCATTGAGCGCACATTCAACACCGTGCCTCTGCAGCGCAACTACCGCACAAACATCTACGGCTCAATCCTGACCAACGTCATGAACGTCAAGATAGTCATCGAACCTGACTTCCTCGGCGAGTTCAACAGCGTGGCTTCGTTTGACGCTCTCTCTGACCAGCTCAACGCCGGCAATGACGTGCAGCTTTCTGCCGACATGTCTGCCAGCAAGACAATGGTAATACGAGGCAGCGGCAATGTACTTGACCTCAACGGCAAGACATATTCCGCAAACGGCCCTGTCGCTGACTTTGCCAACGGCGACTGGTCAATGTTCTCGCTGCGCGGCGGCGAACTGACTATCACCGGCGACGGCACTGTGAAGCCCATCAGCCAGGTTGATGACGCTTTCGCTGTTGACGTGCAGGGCGGCGGCAAGCTCATCATCAAGGACGGCAACTTCTACGGCAATGACCATGTGGTATATGTATTCCATGGCGAGGCTGAAATCCGTGGCGGCCGTTTCGAGATGCTGACGACCTCCAAGGACTGGCTCAAGGACTATGTACTTAACTGCTACGATGACAACTACAGGAACGGCACTGCCAAGATTACTGTCATGGGCGGCGAGTTCATCAACTTCAACCCGGCAGACTGCGGTGCAGAGGGAGCGCACACCAACTTCCTCGCTCCCGGCCATATCTCTGTGAAGCAGCCGAGCAACGACGGCAAGGACCACTATGTAGTGATGTATGCCGGCAAAAACTCTGGTAAGGAGGATATAATCTTCGGCAAGACGATTGACTATTGCATCCCGGCTTATGACGTGCAGTTCAAGCCGTCTGCTGCAAACTCTACACTCACAATGGCTGCCGGCGGCGAAATCAAGGGCATCAAAGGCCCGGCTATGAAAACCGCGACAATCATGATTGACAAGAATACTACTATCAATGGCGAGGGCGGCGTGATTTCCGCAAACGAGAACATGGCGGCGATTACTGTGGCATCAGGCGCAAGCCTTACTATTGACGGCAACAACACGTTTGTGAGCGAAAACGGAGCAGCTGTGAACATCACTAATGCTACGGCTACGATAAAAGGCGGTCATTTCCGCACCAGTGGACTGAATGGCCTTATACGTGTCCAGGCCGGCTATTCTGCTTCTACTGTCAAGCTGGACATACGAGGCGGCGTGTTTGAGGGAGCAGGACAACTACTGAAAGTCCTTGGCACCGGCGATAATGTCAATAAAATCACTGTAGAGATTTCAGGCGGCATATTCGTCGGCAACCAGCCGGATGCCAAGTACCTGAAGGCCGGTTACAAGTTCAACCAGATCGACTACAACGGCAAGGTTGCCTTTGAGGTCGTACACGCATAAAAACATCCCGGTCGGGGAGGAGGCACGGCGCGTTCCGTGTCACCTCCCAGGCTGTCGATGACAGCATAAAAGCGGTCAATGCAGAGGTGAATTGCATTTGCAATATGACTTTGCATTGACAAACAAAACTGAAATTTGAAGGGAGTTTTGGTACGCTTCTCTTCGTAAGAGAAGTTTACTACGCCGCAAAGTTATAACTTTTCCGCTAAACGCGCAAGAAAAGATGAAATTTTCGGCGAAAAAATTTCGAGGACTGACTTTTGATGTTGAATATTTTAGCATTTGGCAGTTTCGGAAGAGGGAAACGTACTTCTCTTACCATGCAAAAATGAGGTTTTGTATTGATTTTTAGTTGATTAGGCCATGTAACTTCTCTTACGAAGAGATCTTACCGCTAACTATAGTATGTATTTGAGACATAGACATATAGGCATATTTGCATTAACGCTTAGCGTGGCTTTCTCTTCCGCTTTTGCACAAGAACAAAAGACAGTGAAGCCTTTTGAGTACGTCATTACGGCGCGGGGGGACACCCTGACGCGCGAGGAGGCGCTAAGCCTGCCGCTGGACGACGACTGGCAGCGTCACGTCTACGTCAAGAGCGACGTGCTGGCATGGACGCTCCTGCTGGCCAATATCCAGGGGGAGCTGACCGTGCGCCCGAACATGTCGGTCGTGGTGCCGGTGTACTACTCGGCATGGAACTACTTCAAGTCGACACTCAAATTCCGTATGCTCGCTGTCCTCCCAGAATACCGATACTGGCTGGGGGGCAGCGACGACGGGTGGTACGCCGGGGCGCACCTCGGACTGGCGTGGTACAACTACGCCTTCGACGGCAAGGTGCGCACGCAGGACCGCAACGGCGGCCGCCCGGCCTTCGGCGGCGGCGTGAACGCCGGCTGGCGCATGCCGCTGCGCAAGGACGGCAGGTGGAAGGTTGAGTTCTCGCTCGGCCTGGGCGTGTACTCGCTCGACTACGACAAGTTCGAGAACCGGCACAACGGCTCGCTGATCTACTCCCGCAAGAAGGCGTGGTTCGGCATCGACCAGCTCTCCGTGACCTTCTCGTACATGTTCAACATCAAAGACTGGAGGAAATGATCATGGCAGCGATACTGTATGCGATATACCGGGCATGGAGGCGAGGCGCCGCCATGATGCTGTGCGCCGTGGCCCTGCTCCTCACAGCCGCCTCGTGCGGCGTGCACGAGTTCCCCGAGGACGAGGACATGACCGAGGCTGTATACCTTGAGCTGGACTTCACCGGCTCCTACGACATGGACTTCTACAAGACCATCGACTACCTGTCCCGCGACGGCGGCCAGGGCTACGACATACGCTACGTGGTCAACGCATACCCTCTTGTTGACGATGGCAACCGCAGCCGCGACAGCCGCACGAGCCGCGTGGCTGTCAGTTCGATAGTCGTCACCAAGAGCGACCTGACGGACCTGAACCACACGGTGCGCCTCGAGCTTCCGCCGGGACGGTACAACTTCCTGGTGTGGGCAGACTATGTGGAGCACGGCAAGACCGACGACCTGTACTACGACAGCTCCAACTTCGAGGAGGTCATCCTGACGAGCCGCGACCGATACGTGGGCAACACCGACCTGCGCGACGCGTTCCGTGGCGAGAAGGCCGCCGACATCCCGTCGGCGGGCGAGGACGGCGTGACGCGCGTCCACGTGGACATGGAGCGTCCGCTGGCGAAGTTCAAGTTCATCAGCAACGACGTGGTGAAGTTCCTCACCGAGGTGCTCCGCTCCGAAGACCCGGAGAACGTCGTGAGCCGCATCAACGCGGGCGACTTCCGCGTGGTGTTCCGTTACAGCGGGTTCGTTCCCTGCTCGTTCAACATGTTCACCAACCGCCCGGCGGACGCATGGACGGGGCTGACATTCGAGGGGGGCATGGTTCAGATAGACGACGACAACGTCGAGCTGGGCTACGACTACGTGTTCGTCAACGGCCACGAGTCGACGGTGACGGTATCCGTGGAGGTCTACGACCGTCAGGGGACGCTGCTGTCGCGCAGCTACCCTGTTGACGTTCCGCTGGTGCGCAACAAGGTGACAATAGTGCGCGGTCAGTTCCTGTCGGTGCTTGCGCAGGGCGGCATCGGCATCGACCCCGGGTTCAACGGCGAGTACAACTACGAGTACAAGTGACACCGCAAAATCAAACGACACAAGAACAACAACTAAACATACAAATCTCTTGTTATGAAAAAGATCAATTACCTGAACATGTTCGCCCTGACGGCGACGGCAGCGATGCTCCTGCCCTCGTGCTCGAATGACGACATCGACATCCAGACGGGCGACGCTACTGTCACCCTGTCCGCAACACTCCCCGAGTCGCTCCAGACCCGTAGCTTTGGCGACGGCCTGAAAGCCAAGAACCTCCAGATGGTAGTCCTCGAGGCCGGCGACAAGGGCATCACCGGCGGCAACCTCGGCGTATTTGACGGTGGCGCAACCGTGTACAAGACCACATTTGCCAACGGCTCGCTGACGACCAATGTCCCTGTCAAGCTCGTTACCGGCAAGAAATACGCAGTCATCTGCTGGTCTGACGCCGGCAGCGCATCTCCCTATAAATACGACGCAGAGAAACACGAGGTTGAGGCCGATTATACAGGCTTCTCCACAAGCGACGACAACCTCGACGCATTCTACGCATACCAGACATTCACCGTAGAGGGCGACGGCACGCAGACCATCCAGCTTCGCCGCCCCTTCGCGCAGCTCAACATTGGTACAGACGACTTTGAAGTAGCGTCCAAGGCCGGCTTCACTGCCACGCAGACTGAGGTTACAGTCCCCGTGTCAAACCACCTCTACCTCGAGACCGGTGAGGTGAACGACCCTGTCGCAACCAAATTCATTGCAAACGACCTCCCGAAAAACGAGACGTTCCCCACATCAGCCGGCACTTACAAGTACCTGTCGATGAACTACGTTCTGACTGGCGTGGACAAGTCGCTCGTTGACGTAGACCTGACAGTTACAGGCAATGGCAACCCTATCAGCCACACATTCAATACCGTTCCTGTACAGCGCAACTACCGCACGAACATCTACGGCTCAATCCTGACCAACGCCGTGAACGTGCAGGTTGAGATCGTTCCCGACTTCGACGGCATGTACAACTACGCAGCCGACGTATATAAAATGGTCGCAGACCTTTCGGCAGGCAAGGATGTGGCTCTCGTGAAAGATCTCGAGCCTACACAAATGATGAAAATCACAGGCGGACATACTGTAAGTCTTAACCTCAACGGCAAGACTATCGCCAACAAGGATGAAATTTGGGATGAGAGCGGAAACGCACTGCTGAGCCTTGAAGACGGAACAACCCTGACCATAAACGGCAACGGCACACTGAAGCCCAAGGCAGATGACTGCTACGGCATCAATGTTAGAGGCGGTAGCCACCTGATAATTGAAGACGGCTACTTCTACGGCAATGTCAGTGTTGTTCAGGTTGAAGAAGGCACAGCCGAGATAAAAGGCGGCACATTTGAACTGCTCCAGCACTGGAATCCCGATGCATACTTCCTTAACTGCATCGATGCTGCATATAAGGAAGACAAGGCACACATCATCGTCACAGGCGGCAAGTTCATTGGCTTCAACCCCGCAGATTGCGCAGCCGAAGGCGCACACACTAACTTCGTAGCCCCCGGTTATGTATCAGTTCTTATCGATGCTGAAAAACAAACATATCAAGTAGTGAAAGCTTCTCAAATAGTTGAAGTGGCTTCTGCTTCGGACATTCTGAATGCATTCAAAACAGACAACAATGCCATACGTATTTCTTCTGATATTTCAGTAGACTCATATTTGATGTATACAAAAAAGGCAGAGACATTGGTGTTCTCTGATGGTGCTGCAATGACTGCACCTTCCAACCGTTCTCAAGCTATAAAGGCATCAACTAATTCAACATTAAATATATATGGCAATGGTCGAATTGCTGGCCCATCTAACAAAGGATTGTCCAGTCGCAATATGACTAGTGCAATTGAAATTGAAAAGGCAAAGGTTGTTAATATTTTTGGAGATGTCATTGTAGAAGGCGGCAAAGGTAATGTGTTGAGCAACAAAGATCCATTTGTCGATGCCGCTGTTGTCCTTGGAGGCGGTACACTGAACATATACGGAGGTATATTCCGGTCATATTTGAATGGAAAGGAAAAAGGCCGGGAAAATCCTGTTATTTACCTCCATGCGTATGCTAATACACATTCTGTCTGCAACATCTACGGCGGCGTGTTCGAAGCTGAAGACGCGAAATATGTACTCAATATTGAGGATGGTGATCGTTCTTCTTGCAAATTCAATGTCATGGGCGGCACATTCGTAGGCTTCAATCCTGCATCGGTGAATGAAGGTACTATTACATCATTCGTAGCTCCCGGATACAAGTCCGTGAAGACTACCTGGAACGGCAAGGATGCCTGGAAGGTCGTAAAGCAATAACCTCATTATATAATAAATTGACAATCAAACGGCTGGGGCGGCGGACACGGCACGCCGCGATGCTGCCCCGGCTGACAACATAACCGAAATCAAAAACATACGATATAATGATGAAGAAGATATATTTCCTCTCAATGGCGGCAGCCTCGCTGATGCTGGCTTCCTGCTCAAACGACGACATGCCCGCTCCTGATAGCGGCGACTTCGCAACAGTTGCAGTCTCTGTACAGCTCCCCGACGGTCTCCAGACTCGTTACGGCGAGGGCGAGAAAGCAACCTACCTGACATACGCAGTGTATGAGCAGGGACAGAAGAAGCCTCTTGCAGTCTGCATGGACGGCAGCACGACTGGTCTCACAGTCGGTCATGCAACCCTGACTAACGTGAACGGTCACAACCAGACCACGTTGAATCTCAAGCTGGCTACCAACAAGAAGTACGACTTCGTGTTCTGGGCAGACGTGCCTGACAACCCTTACTACACGTTTACTGCTGACACGCAGACAATAGCTGCCAACTACAGCACGCTCGACAACGGCACACCCGCCAACCTCGAGGAACTCGACGCATTCTATTGCTCTATGTCACACAATGTAAACGGCAACGCCTCGATCAGCGCACAGCTGAAGCGTCCGTTTGCTCAGGTGAATGTCGTTACCGACGACCTCGCAACAGCCGAGACCGGCGGTTTCGTACCCAACCGCTCGTCACTCTCGACTACTGTCGGCACAAGCCTCAACCTCAAGAGCGGCGCGGTAGCGGGCGAGGAGACAGTGACATTCGCTGCCAACACGCTTCCCGAAGGCACAATGGAAATAAACGGCAAGGACTACACCTACATCGGCATGAACTACCTGCTCGTGCCGGCAGAGAAGTCGCTGCGCGACATCGACTTCACCCTCCTTGCAGCCGGCACAGAGAATGTCGAGACACACGTCTACAACTTCAACTCCGTGCCCGTGCAGCGCAACTACCGCACAAACATCTACGGATCGCTGCTGACCAGCTCGCAGAGCTTCAACGTCATCATTGTCCCCGACTTCAACGAGCCGGACTACCAGTACCAGTTTGTATCGACGTTTGCAGACATGAAGGCACAGCTCAATGCCGGCAACAACGTGCAGGTTGCCAATGACATCTCGACAGAGGCTACTACCGTGGTGTTCGGACAGGGCAATGTCCTCAACCTCAACGGCAAGACAATCGCCGCCACCGCGCCTATCGCAGACTTCAGCAACAACAACTCATGGTCGCTCTTCTCTGTACGCGGCGGTCAGCTGACTGTCAACGGCAACGGCACTGTGATGCCTCTCAATCAGGTTAATGACGCTTTCGCATTTGACGTGCAGGGCGGTCATCTGATTATCGAAAGCGGTAACTTCTACGGCAACGACCATGTTGTCTATGTATGGACAGGCACTGCCGAGATCCGAGGCGGTCGTTTCGAGGTTATGACTAACAGCGACAGCAATATTACAAACTATGTGCTCAACTGCTACGATGCCAATTACAAGAACGGCACAGCCCACATCATCGTAACTGGCGGCACGTTCATCAATTTCAACCCGGCTGACTGCGCAGCTGAAGGCGCACACACTAACTTCGTGGCTGAAGGCTACAAGTCAGTCAAGGTAAGCGACAGCCCCCTCACATACGAGGTAGTTCCCGAATAAAATTCGATTGACATAGCGGCGACACGGCGTGCCGTGCGAGAAATCTGCGACACTCCGTGTCCCCGCAAATCTCCAGATTGACAAAGCAACATAGCAAGGGAATTTAATTAGACGAAACGATGAAGCAATATTTACTTCCAATGTTCGCGCTGACGGCAACGGCGATGCTTCTGCCCTCATGCTCGAATGACGACATCGACATACAGACGGGCGACGCGACTGTCACCCTGTCCGCAACACTTCCCGAATCCCTCCAGACCCGTACATTCGGCGACGGCCTGAAAGCCAAGAACCTCCAGATGGTAGTCCTCGAGGCCGGCAACGACGGCATCACCGGCGGCAACCTCGGCGTGTTTGACGGAGGCGCAACCGTGTACAAGACCACATTTGCCAACGGCTCGCTGACGACCAACGTCCCTGTCAAGCTCGTGACAGGCAAGAAATACGCAGTCATCTGCTGGTCTGACGCCGGCAGCGCTTCTCCCTACGAATACGATGCAGTGAACCATAAGGTAAAAGCCGACTATACAGGCTTCACCACAAGCGACGACAACCTCGACGCATTCTACGCATACCAGACATTTACTGTCGAGGGCGACGGCACGCAGACTATCCAGCTGCGCCGCCCCTTTGCACAGCTCAACATAGGCACAGACGACCTCGCAGCCGCCAAGGCTGCCGGCTTCACGGCTACTACAGCCGAGGTGACAGTCCCCGTGTCAACCAAGCTCGACCTTGTGAAAGGCGAGGTTAACGAGCCTAAAGCCACCACATTCGCTGCCAAGGCCATTCCCACAGGCGAGACCTTCCCCACGTCAGCCGGCACAGACTACCAGTACCTGGCAATGAACTATGTGCTGACAGGCGCAGACAAGTCGCTCGTAGACGTGTCCCTCACAGTTAACGGCGTGAACGGCAACCCTATCAGCCACACATTCAATACCGTTCCTGTACAGCGCAACTACCGCACCAACATCTACGGCTCAATCCTGACCAATGCCGTGAACGTGCAGGTTGAGATCGTCCCCGACTTTGACGGCATGTACAACTACGACGCTACCAAGCTGGTTCGCGACCTCGCAGCCGGCGGCGACATCACCCTCCCGACAGATGTTGAGATGCGTTCAACCGGTTTTGTGGGTGAAGGCACAACTTCCACACTCGACCTCAACGGCAAGACCATCTTCAATACAAACGACGTTTGGGACAAGAGCACCACTATCGACGGTGTAACTGAACCGAACTGGTCGCTCCTCTCAGCCAAGACCGGCACACTGACCATCAATGGCGACGGCAAGGTTGAGGCAAAGGCTAACGACTGCTTTGCAGCTGACGTGCGCGACGGCGGCAAGCTGGTCATCAACGGCGGCCACTATGTCGGCAACATCCACGCAGTGTATGTTTATGAGGGAGAACTGGAAGTGAACGGCGGCACATTCGAGGTAATACAGAAATATCCTGATGCAGCAAAGGCTGACGAGTTTGTCCTCAACTGCTATGATGCAAACCGCGCAGACGGCAAAGCCAAGATTACAGTCAAAGGCGGCAAGTTCATCAACTTCAACCCGGCAGACTGCTATGCAGAAGGCGAGCACACCAACTTCGTAGCTCCCGGCTATGTGTCTGTCAAGACAAGCAACAGCCCTGAGACTTACGAGGTGATGCATTATTCCGAGGCTTTGGCTGCTCTGAATAACACTACGGTTGATTATCGTATTCCTATTGTTGATGGACACATTTCCACTGAAAAATCAGGAATGACCATTAAGTTCGCGAATGGCGGCGAAATAATCCGTAGCGGGAACTACACTACAACAGGGTCTATAGAAACAATCCTTGCGACCCGAAACCTGACAATCGACGGCGAAGGCGGCAAAATTGGTGTTGCTGAAAATAAAATTGGACAGACTGGCTGTATAACGGTTCAAGGCGGCACGGTCAATATCAAAGGCAACAATGAATTTGACGGCGGCAGCGGCAGTCTTGGAAATTATGCTGTCCGTATAACCAGAGGCACAGCCAATATCTATGGAGGTTATTTCCACACAGGAAATGATGAAGTGATATATATACAAGGTGGCTGGAAAGTCTATTGCACCTGCAACATTTACGGTGGCGTGTTTGAACGTGATAATGGAGGTGACACAACATTCCTTCTCAACATCAAAGATGGACCGAATAACTGGTGTAAGTTCAAAGTCTATGGCGGCACATTCGTAGGCTTCAACCCTGCCGACAACTCCGCTGACGGCGAACACACCAACTATGTTGCCGAAGGCTACAAGTCTGTAGAGACCACTTGGAATGGCAAAAAGGCCTGGCAGGTCATAAAAGAGTAAACCTGCTTTAGAGCGGCGCGTG
>URTA01000014.1 GCA_900550645.1 uncultured Porphyromonadaceae bacterium | reverse complement strand
CGCTGGAACGACAAGTACCGCCGCCATTGCAGCCTCGTGGTGGTGTCGCTGGGCGACAACGCCAACACACTCACGCTGGCGCAGCTGACCGAGAACGTCCTGCTGCTCAAGGACACCGACACGGAGTCTTTCGCCAAGTTCTTCAAATGGGTGACTGCCTCCATACAGGCCACCAGCCAGAGCGCGACCACACAGTCTGACGACGAGGTGAAGCTCGCCCCGACCTCAGGCATCAACCTCGAGAAGGCCGACACGACTCGCAATGTCATCATCGACGAGAACTTCGCCATACTGCACGGACGCTGCCAGAACACCGGCAAGGACTACCTGGTGAAGTACGCACGCCGCAACCCCTCGCCCGAGTTTGAGGCTCTCAACGAGCTGCATCCGCAGGGCTTCAAGCTCGTCGGCGCATACCCCATTGACAAGGACGAGTACGCATCGCTCTCCACAGGCCAGACACGCAACATCAACACCACGCAGCTGTTCGGCAGACCAACATGCCCCTGCTGCGGCAACCAGCTGGGAGTGGTGGTATGCGAGTGCGGCAACATATTCTGCGTCGGCGAAAGCCGCACAAACAAATGCCCCTGGTGCGGTCTCGAGGGTACGCTCGGCACAATAGGCGAAGGCGGCGCAGACGTGGCACAAGGACAAGGATAAACCAACCAAAACACATAATGGGAAACAATACAGACATGGGAAGAAACAAACGAAAGAAAGGACGGCACAATAACAACACAAGCAACATACAGGCTGTCCGGACAAATGAGGCTGAACGCCTCATAGACAACATACTCACTGAAGTGGGAGTACCCGAAAGCGAGAAGATGAATTTCTTCAAAAGCATAGTGAAAAAACTCTGGGATATATATACCGACGAGAAACTGGAGAAGCAGAAGCACTTCGAGCTGGCGATACGCGACCTGCACATCGTCGTGCCCAACGGCACTGACAAGGAGGCGTTCAGCTGCACGATAGACCTGAATGAAATGGCTGACAAGGTCAAGGACATCGACCTCATCGAGGGGGAGCAGACCGGGCTGTCGCTCACACGCAGCGAGGACGGCGCATACACCCTCGTCGGCAAGCCAGCAGCAACCGGCGACTTCAAGCTGCGCCTGCAGTTCACCGCCATGGACGACGACATACGCACGCCCGTGGAGATTGAGCTGCCGTGGGCTGTCAACCGCAACCCCCGCGACCTGTGGAAAGAGGTGGACTGCGACCCCAGCCTCCCCTTCCTGCGTCCCGACACAGACGCCGAATACATCAAGGCGGAAGCGAAGGACGGCTCTCCGCGCAAGGACATCGTCGCTGCGAGCCGCAGAGGCCGTAGCCACGCACAGGAGGGGAAGCCGCGTGACGACGATTTCAGCATCAAGCACTGCGAGGCCTCTGACTGGTACATTCTTGCAGTAGCCGACGGAGCAGGGTCTGCCAAGTATTCGCGCCGGGGAGCGCAGGTGGCGTGCGACACCGTGACAAGCCGCTGCATGGAGCTGCTCGAGGACAACACGGAGTTTGAGAAAGCAATAGCCGACTACGCCGCCGACCGCGAGGACAAGGAGAAGCAAAACATTCTGTCCAGAATGGTATACACCGCCATGTCGGAAACGGCACACGAGGCGCACAGAGCCGTATGCAAACTGCCTGAAACAGAAAAGGAGGTCGAAGGGGCTACTGTCCGCGACTTCAGCACAACGCTGATGTTTGCCGTCTGCAAGCGGTTCGACTTCGGCTGGTTCATCGCCTCGTTCTGGGTAGGCGACGGCGCGATGTGCCTCTACGATGAGAACGCCAAGACCGCCAAGCTGCTCGGCACTCCCGACGAGGGCGAGTTCTCGGGTCAGACGCGCTTCCTGACCATGAAGGAGATATTCCGGAGCAACGAAGAGCTTGCCAAGCGCGTGCGCATGACCATTGTGCCTGACTTCACAGCCTTGATGCTCATGACAGACGGCGTGTCAGACGCGATGTTCCAAAGCGAGAAAGACCTCAACGACCCCGACAAGTGGGCTGAAATGTACGGCAAGCTCCGCCAGGGATTTCCCGACGACGAAATCGGCGGCGTTGACCTGACAGACGACAACGAGGAGGCAAAGGAGCAGCTGTTGGGCTGGCTCAACTTCTGGAGCCGTGGCAACCACGACGACCGCACAATAGCAATACTATACTAAACACAGACAGACACATGGCAGACAAAGCAGAAAAGACCGTGACACTGACAGCCGCCGACGGCACGACGGTGCAGTTCATTGACAAGATAATAGGCGCAGGAGGCATGAAGGACGTGTATTTCAGCCCCGACAAGTCATACGCCGTAGCCTTCTACCGCAAGCTCGAGGGCAAGGACAAGACGCTCGCCAAGAGCCGCCTCGAGGACATCGTCGGCAAGTACCGCGAGAGCATCTTCGACCAGCCCGGAGGCGAATACTGGGAACGGCTGTTCTGCTGGCCCAGGCGCATAGTGGAATGGGAGGGCAAGCTCGGGTTCACCATGCCCGTGTACCCCGCGCAGTTCTTCTTCAAGGACGGAATGTTCAAGGGCAAGGAAAAGGAGGGGAAATGGTTTGCGTCGGCCAAGCTGCGCAACCGCTTCCTCACCCCGGAGCAGAAAGGGACATGGCTCTCCTCATTTCACGTATGCCTGCAGATAGCGCGTGCCATACGCCGTCTGCACGCCGCCGGCCTCGCCCACTCCGACCTGTCGTACAAGAACATACTCGTTGACCCCGAGACCGGCAGCGCGATATTTGCCAACATCATCGACTGCGACGGCCTCGTAGTGCCGGGCAAGTACCCGCCCGACGTGATAGGCACACAGGACTTCATCGCCCCCGAGGTGCTACAGACCAAGTCGCTGCCCATGAGCGACCCGGCAAAGAAGCTCCCTAGCATCCTGACCGACCGCCACGCCCTCGCCGTCCTCATCTACATGTACCTGCTCAACCGCCACCCGCTGCGCGGAGGCAAGGTGCATGACCTCGACCCGGGACGCGACGAGGAGCTCTCCATGGGCGAGAAAGCACTCTTCATCGAGCACCCGACAGACCGCAGCAACCGCCCCAAGCTGTCAGCCCTCGAGCCCTCCGAGCTGCCGCAGGGAGATGTGGACAAGCTGCCCTACACCATCTGCGGGCCGTACCTCAAGGAGCTGTTTGACCGCGCATTCATCGACGGGCTGCACGATCCCTCCAAGCGTCCCTCCGCTGCCGAATGGGAGGCCGCGCTGGTCAAGACCACCGACCTGATGCAGCCCTGCCAGAACGCCTCTGGATGCGAAGCGCACTGGTTCGTCTTCGACAACTCCAGGAAGCCGCGCTGCCCCTGGTGCGGCACGGAATACCACGGGCAGCTGCCTGTGCTCAACCTCTACTTCTCGCCCGCCAAGGGGAAGTTCGTCCCAGAGAGCTACCGCCTGATGGTCTACGACAAGCAGACGCTCTACATGTGGCACGTCAACCGCTTCGTCACCCCCAACGAGAAAATCAGCGACGCTGACCGCGCCCCTGTGGGCGACTTCCACTTCCACCAGGGGCGGTGGATACTCATCAACCGCCGCCTGCCAGACATGTGGGACGTGACAGGCCCTGACAAGAAGCAGGTGAAGCCCGGAGAATACGTCGAGCTGACCGAAGGGCGCAAGATACTCCTGTCCTCCGAGGACGGCGGACGGCTCGTGGTAGTGCAGCTTGTCAGCAACTGATGTTTGCAAATGCCGGGGATTTTGCGTAACTTTGTGGCTCACATCACCGACAAAGGCTAAACGACACCAGACATGGCACGTATACACAAGACCGCGATAGCGCGGATATTCGCCGACCTGATAAATGCCGACCGCATTATCGACAAAGGGGAGATGGAGTTCTGGGACGACATCTGCTCCAAGTACGGCATCACACGCGAGATAGAGACCGAGGCGCAGAAGATGACCTTCGCCGAGGCCGTGGGCGTGATATGCCGCGAAGAGGAAGAGGACGTGCTGGGGCTGCGCCGCGACCTGCTGGGCGACTGCAAGGCAATGACCACCAGCGACGGGTTCTGCGCCCACTCCGAGGCTCTCATCATGATCGCCCTCATCATGGCGCTGGACGACTGCGCCGAGGAACAGGCCGAGGTATACTCGATACCCAAGGCCGACTTCAACGTGGACGTGGCGACAGCCCTCTACATCGAGGACGAGTATGACGAACAGACCAACGAGGCCATTGTGCGCGACTACCGCACCATATTCAAGGAGATGCAGCTCCTCGGATTCCACTTCGTCTACCTGCCCAACATCATACGCCACTACCGCGAGACCGACGAGAAGCTCATGAAGCAGATACTGACGTTCCTCGCCCCCGCCTCGAGCGACGAGCAGATAGAGGGCGACTACCGCTCGCTCATGGGCATGACCACGGCATCGTTCTGCCGCGACCTGCTGGGCAACAAGCTCGGCATCGAGGAGCTGCGCCAGACATACCCCGCCCTGCTCATCAAGATAGGCAGCAGCTTCGTCGCCGGGCATGCGTACTCCAACTACGTCAAGGTGGAGGTGGACGGCGACATACTGCGCTCGGTCCAGCGGCTGCTCGACCAGTTTGCCGACATGCTGAGCAGCGACGTATTCATCGTCAAGACATCAGAGGAGCGCGGCGACCAGTTCCACTACCACGGATTCTACAAGCAGCTGCTCGACATATTCCTGATACGCACCAACGTCCGCAGCCGCGTCGTCATCGACCCGTACCGCCAGGAGATACAGTTCCCCGACGTGGGCGCGACTCTCTCCGGTGTGCACCGCCGCGAGAAAGCACTGTTCATACTGCTGCTCTGCCACGGACGCGACGGCATCAACTTCAGCACCAAGAGGGCGGAGACGGCACAGTGGCTACAGCGGCAGTACCGCTACATCTACGGCCTGCTCGGAGGGGAATACGACAGCACCCCCGACCTGGCCAACGCCACCACGCGCCGCCCCATGATAGCACGCCTCAAGAGAGCGCTCGAGGCACTGCCCGAGACCATGTACAACCGCAGCGACTACCAGCTCGCCAAGGACGGCAGCCGCCACTCCATTGCCCCCGACCCCGCAATGGCATACATCAACACGATAGACGGACAGGTGCTGCTGGCAGACTCCGAACCATACCATAAGGTCACGTCGATGCGATGACCGCAACATTGCAGCCCCGGGGACGGCATCGCGCCGCTGCGGGGCTGCAACGTTTCAGTTTCGCCCCGAACCGCGCCGCCATGACCTATCTTTGCACCGTGAAACAATATACAACCACCAATACACTACACTCATGACAAACGGAAACATAAACCTCACACCGCGATTCATCAAGGGAGCGATAACCGCCGTCATCGGCATCATCGTCCTCATCGTCGCCATGGCGTTCATAATGCCCTGGTACAACGTGTGGTCGCAGGAGATGGAGGGCAAGGCCGAGTTTGCCAAGGCCGAGCAGAACCGCAAAATCAAGATTGAGGAGGCCAAAGCCAACCTCGAGGCAGAGAAGCTCAACGCCCAGGCAGAGATAGAACGCGCCAAGGGTGCGGCAGAGGCCATACGCATCGAGAACGGCTCGCTCACGCCCACCTACATTCAGTACCTGTGGGTGCGACAGCAGTCAGACCTCTCCGACAAGACGGTCATATACATACCGACGGAGACCAACCTGCCGCTGCTCGAATCGACACGCAACGTAATCAACCAAAACACAAAATAACCAACTGATAGATAGTATGTCACAGCACAAACACCATTACACGGGACTTTCCGAGGCCGAGGTCAGACAGAGCCGCGAGAAAAACGGTGTCAACATACTGACACCTCCCGAGAAGGAGTCGCTCTGGATGCAGTTCCTCGAGAAATTCACCGACCCCCTCATCATAATCCTCCTCATCGCCGGCGCGCTCTCTATCGGCATCTCATGCTACGAGTACTTCGGCCTCGGCAAGGGGCTGACAGTATTCTTCGAGCCGATAGGCATATTCGTCGCAATACTCCTCGCCACAGGGCTGGCTTTCATATTCGAGCTCAAGGCCGACAAGGAGTTTGCCCTGCTCAACCAGGTCAACGACGACGAGCCGGTGCAGGTGATACGCTCCGGCAACGCCACCCAAGTCCCCAAGAAGGACATCGTGGTCGGCGACATCGTCATCCTCTCAACCGGCGAGGAAGTGCCGGCTGACGGCGAGCTGCTCGAGGCCGTATCGCTCAACATCGACGAGTCCTCGCTCACCGGAGAGCCGATGTGCCACAAGACCACCGTCGAGGCAGAGTTCGACCCCGACGCTACATTCCCCTCCAACCACGCCATGCGCGGCACGAAAATCATGGAGGGACACGGCATCATGCGCGTCACCGCCGTCGGCGACAAGACCGAGAACGGCAAGGTATTCGAGGCTGCGCAGATAGACGACAGCGTCAAGACCCCCCTCAACGAGCAGCTCGACGGACTGGGCGACCTCATCACCAAGATCAGCTACGGATTTGCAGCCGCTATCGTCCTGGGGCGCGTCATCATGTACTTCGTCACAGGCACAGGCGCGTTCGAGTGGGTAGACTTCACCGCATACCTGCTGCAGACATTCATGATTGCCGTCACCCTCATCGTCGTGGCTGTGCCTGAAGGCCTCCCAATGGCAGTGACCCTCTCGCTGGCATACTCAATGCGCCGCATGCTCAAGACCAACAACCTGGTGCGCAAGATGCACGCTTGCGAGACCATGGGCGCGACTACCGTAATATGCACCGACAAGACCGGCACTCTGACACAGAACCGCATGCAGGTGCATGAGACCAAATTCTTCGGCAACCCCTCCCAGCAAGTCATCGACGAGGGCATCGCCGTCAACTCCACCGCGCAGCTCGACCTCTCCGGAGCTACTCCCGAAGTGCTGGGCAACCCCACCGAGGGCGCGTTGCTGCTCTGGCTGAACGGCCGCGGAGTGGACTACATGGAGCTGAAAGACAACACGCAGCGCATCGACGAGATACCCTTCAGCACCGAGCGCAAGTACATGGCCACGCTCGTCAAGTCGCCCGACGGCAGGACACGCCTCTACGTCAAGGGTGCGCCCGAAATCGTGTTCGCAATGTGCGCCGCCACACCGGGCGTGACACGCGCCCAGATAGACGAGCTGCTGCTGCAATACCAGAACCAGGCAATGCGCACACTCGGCTTCGCATACTGCGAAGTGCCTGAAGGCAAAACCGCTGTCACCGATGGCAAGCTGACTGCCGACGGCCTGACATTCCTCGGCATAGCCGCTATCTCCGACCCCGTCCGCGTGGACGTGCCTGACGCTGTGCGCGAAGTGACCGACGCTGGCATCCGCGTCAAGATAGTCACCGGCGACACCCCCGGAACTGCCAAGCAGATAGGCCGCGAAATCGGCCTGTGGGACGATGCCAAGGACTCTGACCGCAATATCATCACCGGCCCAGAGTTTGAGAAGCTCTCGGATAAGGAACTGCGCGAGCGCGTAGGCGAAATCAAGATAATAGCACGCGCACGCCCCATGGACAAGAAACGGCTCGTAGAGGCTCTCCAGGCCAACAACGAGGTAGTCGCTGTCACCGGCGACGGCACTAACGACGCGCCTGCCCTCAAGACCGCACACGTAGGCCTCTCCATGGGCGACGGCACATCTGTAGCCAAGGAGGCTTCGGACATCACTATCATCGACAACTCGTTCTCATCGATAGGACGCGCCGTGATGTGGGGACGCTCCCTATTCCAGAACATTCAGCGTTTCCTCCTCTTCCAGCTCACCGTCAACGTCGCAGCCTGCTTCCTGGTGCTCTGCGGAGCGTTCATGGGTACGGACAGCCCATTGACTGTCACGCAGATGCTGTGGGTCAACCTCATCATGGACACATTCGCAGCCATGGCACTCGCCTCGCTGCCACCCTCGGAATCAGTGATGCGCAGCAAGCCGCGTGACCGCAAGGCGTTCATCCTCAACAGCACGATGTACCACAACATCCTCGGCGTGGGCGGCTTCTTCTTCCTCCTGCTGCTCGGGCTGCTCTACATCTTCGAGCACTCTGACATCACCCAGCTGACAGACCTGCTCACCCTCAAGCTCGGCGAGGCCAACGGCCTGACACCCTACGAGCTGACGCTGCTCTTCACAATATTCGTGATGACGCACTTCTTCTACCTCTTCTGCGCACGCGCTTTCGAGACCGGCCGCAGCGCACTCCACTTCAAGGGATGCGGCGGACTGCTCACCATTTCCGCGATAATACTCGTCGGACAGGTGGCTATGGTCGAAGTGCCGGTGCTACAGGACTTCTTCAACGTCGTCAGCCTCAAGCCCGTTGACTGGCTCATCATCATCGGCGGCTCCTCGCTCGTCCTCTGGGTACGCGAGCTGTGGAATCTCGTCAAGAAAATCGGCCGTTAACCGCGTTTACCGCTGTTTACTCTGTTTACCTTGTTTACCCCACCCACAGGCGGTAAACAAGTAAACAGGGTGAACAGAGTAAACACCCGGCAGGAACAATCACCACCATAACTAATCACCAAAACAACTTCATACGCCATGACACCAGACAACATCAATGGAAAGACACGCAGCCTTATCTTCGGCCGCAACGCCAACCGTGAACTCGCCATAGGAGGCGTGCTGCTGCTCGGCTGCGCAGCCGTGACACTGTTCTCGGCACTGATAGCAATCGTATGCCAGCTGCTCTATTGGGCGGCAATACTCGGAGGCATCGTCCTCCTCGCCAGAGGCATCTGGCACAAATACATCACCAACAATAACAGCAACACATGACACGACACAAGAGCAACACCGGCATCCCCGGGCTGTCATTCTCATGGAAGCGGGCATTGGGGCTGACACAGGCACGCCAGCGCATAGCACGCCGCACAGGAATCCCGACGACCAAGTCCGGCATCGAGCGCAAGATTGGCAGCGCAATCCTCAAGACCCTCTTCGGCAAGTGACACCCTGCCGACAACAATAATGCACAGTGCATATACCCCGTGACCGCTGGCGGCCTCGGGGCATTGCCGTTTCAACACCAAACAACAACCAAAACAACACACATACATCATGATAGATTTGCAGAAGCAGCCCGGACAGGCTGAACCGACAGAAGAAGAGATACAGCAGTTTGTCAACAGCGTATACAACTACGCCATAGACCTGTATAACACAGGAAGGCTAAGCCTTTTCGATATAAAATACAAACTGATAGACCAAGGAATACCTGCGGATATGGCCGAAAACGTAATTGACTACATCAGCGTATTTGAAGAAGCGGAAAAGAACAAATCCGCAATAAAGAAGATAATCGCTGGCGCGATAATTATCCTTGCCGGGGCAATAATTGGCTTGGTAAACAAGGACTTTTCTTTATTCTGGGGAATAGCAGTCTTTGGAGGCATTACCCTCGTCAAAGGCATTTGCCTGAAAAACACATAGCCACCGCAATCCCTGGCATTGCCTCAACAGCGGCTGTTGCGAGTGTCGGGGAAATTGACTAAATTTGCGTTCTGATACACTAAGAACCGACATACCGTATGGAATACAAGCACCAAGAGATAGAGGCACGCTGGCAGCAGTACTGGCGCGACAACGACACGTTCCGGGTCACGGAAGACCCCTCACGCCCCAAGTTCTACGTACTCGACATGTTCCCCTACCCCTCGGGAGCGGGGCTGCACGTGGGGCATCCGCTGGGCTACATCGCCAGCGACATCTACGCCCGCTACAAGCGGCAGCAGGGCTTCAACGTGCTGCACCCGATAGGATTCGACGCATACGGACTGCCGGCAGAGCAGTACGCCATACAGACCGGACAGCACCCCGAGGTGACGACGCGGCAGAACATCGCCCGCTACAAGTCGCAGCTCGACAAGATTGGCTTCAGCTATGACTGGAGCCGCTGTGTGCGCACGTGCGACCCGGAGTACTACAAGTGGACGCAGTGGACGTTTGAGAAGATGTTCAACGCCTGGTATGACAAGTCGGCAGCCAAGGCCCGCCCCATTGCCGAGCTGGAGGCTCACCTCGCAGCCCACGGCACTGACGGGCTGGACGCTGCGCAGACCGCGCCGCTGGAGCTGACCGCCGCAGAGTGGAACGCCATGGACGACCGCGCACGCGCCGAGACGCTGATGAACTACCGCCTGGCTTACCGCGCCGAGACCATGGTCAACTGGTGCGAGAAGCTGGGGACGGTGCTTGCCAACGACGAGGTGTCGGAGGGAGTGTCCGTGCGAGGCGGCTACCCGGTGGAGCAGCGCAAGATGCGGCAGTGGTGCCTGCGCGTGTCGGCATACGCGCAGCGGCTGCTCGACGGCCTCGACGCGCTGGACTGGAGCGACTCTATCAAGGAGACGCAGCGCAACTGGATAGGGCGCAGCGAGGGCGCGGAGATGCGCTTTGAAATCGTCGGCAGCGACCAGGCTCTCGAGATTTTCACCACACGTGCCGACACGGTCTTCGGCGTGACGTTCATGGTGCTTGCCCCGGAATCGGAATACGTGGACATCGTCACCACTGCCGACCGCCGCGAGGAGGTGGACGCATACCTGCGGCTGGTAAGCCACAAGACGGAGCGCGAGCGGCAGATAGAGAAGAAGGTAAGCGGCGTATTCTCCGGCTCGTACGCACGCAATCCGCTGACAGGAAAGGAAATACCTATCTACATAAGCGACTATGTGCTGGCTGGCTACGGCACTGGCGCAATCATGGCTGTGCCGGCGCACGACTCGCGTGACTACGCCTTCGCACGCCATTTCGACCTGCCCATAATCCCACTCATCGAGGGCGCGGACGTGTCGGAGCAGTCGTTTGACGCCAAGGAGGGCATCATGGCCAACAGCGACGGGCCCGAGCTGAAGCTCAACGGGCTGACCGTCAAAGAGGCAATAGCCCGCACCAAGGAGTTCATACGTGAAAAGGGCATCGGCGACGTGAAGGTGAACTACCGCCTGCGCGACGCCATATTCTCGCGCCAGCGCTACTGGGGAGAGCCGTTCCCGGTATATTACGTTGACGGCGAGCCGCATCTCGTGCCTGAAAGCGAACTGCCGCTGGAGCTGCCCGAGGTCGATTCGTACCTGCCCACGTCTGACGGACAGCCGCCGCTGGGACGCGCCCGGGGGTGGCACACAGCCGAGGGCTACCCCTACGAGGTATGCACCATGCCCGGGTTTGCCGGCTCGTCGGCATACTACCTGCGCTACATGGACCCGCACAACGCCGACGCGCTCGTGAGCCGCGAGTGCAACGAATACTGGAAAAGCGTTGACCTGTACATCGGCGGCCGCGAACACGCCACTGGACACCTGATATACTCGCGCTTCTGGAACAAGTTCCTCTACGACATGGGCGCGGTGGCCGAGGACGAGCCGTTCCGCAAGCTGGTCAACCAAGGCATGATACAGGGGCGCAGCAGCTTCGTGTACCGCATCAAGGACACCAACACGTTTGTCAGCCACGGCCTGCGCAGCGGCTACGACGTGACCCCGATACACGTGGACATCTCGCTGGTACGCAACGACCAGCTCGACCTGGAGGGCTTCCGCCGGTGGCGGCCTGAATTTGCCACGGCAGAGTTCGTCCTCGAGGACGGCAAGTACATCTGCGGCGCGGCCGTCGAGAAGATGTCCAAGTCGATGTTCAACGTGGTCAACCCCGACGACATAGTGGAACGCTACGGCGCGGACACGCTGCGCCTCTACGAGATGTTCCTCGGGCCGCTGGAGCAGTCCAAGCCCTGGGACACCAACGGCATCGACGGCGTGAACCGCTTCCTCAAGAAGCTGTGGGGGTGGTTTGAGCGCGTTGACACGGCGAGCGGCGCAGAGCCCTCGCGTGACGAGCTGAAGGCAGTGCACAAGCTCGTCAAGAAGGTGACGGCCGACATCGAGGCGTTCTCGTTCAACACCTCAATCCCCGCCTTCATGATAGCCCTGGGCGAGCTGACGCAGCTCAAGAGCGTCAACCGCCGCGCTGCGGAGATGTTCACCCGCGTCATAGCCCCCTTCGCGCCCCACATCGCAGAGGAGATGCACCACCGCCTCGGCGGCGAGGGAAGCGTGGTGGACGCCCCCTGGCCTGAATATGACGAGAAGTACCTGGTCGAGGACACCGTGCGCTACCCCGTGTCGTTCAACGGCAAGACGCGCTTCACCATCGACGTGCCGGCCGACACCAGCCGCGAGGGCGTGCAGGAGAAGGCTCTCGCCGACCCGCTGGCCGCACGCTGGCTCGACGGCAAGACACCGCGCAAGGTCATCGTCGTCCCGGGCAAGATAGTCAACATCGTCCTCTGACCGGGGACGCACGCAATATGCCGCGCCGCAAAAGCGTTACATACATATACATACAGGCTACAGGCCTGTGACATGACTATGCCAGAGACGACACCAAAGCTGGTCTTCGCAACCAACAACCGGCACAAACTCGAAGAGATACGCCGCATGGCGGGCGGAAGGATAGAAATCCTCTCGCTCGCCGACATCGGCTGCCATGACGACATCCCCGAAACCGCCGACACACTGCTGGGCAACGCCCTGATAAAGGCGCGGTGGGTCAAGGAGCGGTACGGCCACGACTGCTTTGCCGACGACACAGGCCTCATGACGGACGCGCTCGGCGGCGAGCCTGGCGTGTACTCGGCCCGCTATGCCGGCGAGCATTGCAGCCCCGACGACAACATAGACCTGCTGCTGCGCCGCCTCGAGGGAGTCCCAACGGAACGGCGCACCGCCCGCTTCAGCACCGTCATTGCCCTGGTGCGCGACTGCGACGGCACCCACACATTTGAGGGGACTGTCGAGGGGCGCATCGACACGCGGCGGCACGGCTCGGGCGGCTTCGGATACGACCCGGTGTTCATTCCCGACGAGACAGGCATCTCATTCGCCCTGATGAGCGCAGACGACAAGAACGCCATTTCTCACCGGGGACGCGCCACACGGCTGCTGCTGCGGCATCTCGGAATACCCCAAGACACACCCCACACTGAAAACACGACACTATGACCAACCGACTCATAACCACAGCATTGGCGGCAGCAGCGATATGCATCGCGGCTCACGCCGAACTGCGCGGCGACTGGAAGCTGTACCCCTCATTCGACTCCAACCCAATCTCGATAGTTGACACCCCGACCAAGGCTTACGTCGTGGCAGGAGGGCAGCCGCAGCATGCCAACGCCCCGGAATACGCCGTGCAGGAGGCGTTCCTGTTCGCATACGACAAGCAGTCGGGCGAGATGACTCCGTACACCAAGCGCAACTACCTGTCGGACAACATGGTCAGCAGCATACAGTACAACCCCAGGCTGCGATACCTGTTCATAACATACATGAACGGCAACATCGACCTGCTCTATGACGACAACACAGCGGTCAACATCCCCTCGCTGATGCAGTCCAACCTCAACACCTCCAAGAGCGTCAACAACATACGTTTCGACCAGGAGCGCAACCGCGCATACCTCGCCACCGACTTCGGATACCTGATACTCGACGACGAGTCGGGCAAGATACTCGAATCGCGCATCTACAACAAGGCGCTGACATCTGCCGCACGTGTGGGCGACAAGTTCCTCATCGCCGACAGCGAGGGACTGTACTGGGTCAATGACGGCGACAAGGCGTTCTCGCAGTCTGACTTCAAGAAAATCAGCGGCGTGGGCAGCGCAAAGGACATCATGCCCCTGACGGCCAACACATTCGCCTTCATCAGCGGCGAAACGCTCTACAAATGCACGTTCTCCGGCACGGAGTTCTCGCTCGAGCAGATATACACCGGACGGTTCGGATATGTGGCATACGCCAAGGACGGATACTTCATCTCGCGAGGCGACTCGGGAGTAACTCTCGCCTCAGACGGCACAATTAAGGCCTTCGGCGGCATACCAGGCTCGACGTGGTACTCCATAGTCGGCACATGGGACAGCAGCGAGGTGTGGCAGATGACACCCCACAAGGGACTCTCCTCTTACAAGAGCGTAGACGGCCAGTGGACTGCCACCAACACCTCAATTTTCCCCAACTCACCCTCGGCATACCGCTGCCGCTACTTCGCCTACTCCCCGAAATACGGCATGCTCATCAACAACCATGAGGTCTCATACCTGTTCTCGACATACTACATCAAAACGCCGGCATTGACCTGCGGGCTGAAGGACGGCATCTGGACAAACTACGGGTACCCGTACACCAACACCGACTTCGAGAACACCCTGGCCGACCCCAACGGCCTCACCATTGACCCGGACAACCCCGACCTCATCTACTACGGCTCGTTCTTCAACGGAATACAGCGCAAGAACCTCGCCGACCCAACGGACATGCTGCTGCTCTCACACCCCAAAGACCCCTCGGCAGGGCTGCCGCAATACCGCAAGCTCGATGACGACGACAAGGGCTGGGACGAGTACTTCAACCTCTGCAGCCCCGCCTTTGACGCGCAGGGCAACATGTGGGCTACACGTGCCACCACCTCGGGACGCGACGGCTGCAACATTTACGTATGGCCCGCAGAGGCGCGGCGCAGCGGCGACGCTTCTAAGATCGTCAAGCTCAACATCCCCGGCGTGGCAATGGAGAAGGATCACATCATCCTCCCCCTCAAGTCCTCGGCCAACAAGAACCTCGTCCTAATCTACAACGGTGTGTACCAGCCCAGCCTCATTGTCCTTGACCACGGCGGCACGCCAGCTGACCCCTCTGACGACAAGTACACCGTCATCTCCTCATTCTACGACCAGGACGGCAACCACCTCAACGACGGACACCTATTCTCGATGTACGAGGACTCTTCGACAGGCACTGTATGGGTGGGCTACCTATTCGGCGTGTACACCATCAACCCGAGCAAGGTCACTGCCGACGCTACCCGCGTGACACGCATCAAGGTGGCTCGCGACGACGGCACAAACCTGGCGGACTACCTGCTCAACAACATCCCGGTGTTTCGCATCGCCACTGACAACAAAGGGCGCAAGTGGTTTGCAACAGGCGGCGGCGGGCTGGTATGCACCTCCTCCGACGGCAAGACCGTCGAGGGCGAGCTGACTGTCTCCAACTCATACATCCCCTCCGACATCGTATACACCGTGGCGTACAACCCTGACAACAACTCGCTGCTGATGTCTACCGAGCACGGCATCGCCGAGTTCTACCCCTCTGTGGGCAGCTCGCAGGACAACGACGGCGAGAACACGCTCACCGTATACCCCAACCCCGTCCGCCCCGACTACCTCGGCTGGGTGACGATAGAAAACCTTCCCGACAACTCAATCGTTAAGATAACTGACGCCGGAGGCAACCTGGTCAAGGAACTCGGGTTTGCGGAAAACGGCACGGTGAAATGGGACGTTACAAACGCCGAGATGAAGCGCGTGCGCAGCGGCGTGTACTACATTTTCGCCTCGCCAGGCTCTGACAGCGAAAACACCTCGGCCAAGGGGAAGATACTCGTAATCAACTGACAGCAAACGCCTAATACACAGCCGACATGAAGACACGCATATTCTCCGCAATCGCAGCCCTGTCGCTCGCAGCAGCGGCATACGCTGACACCGTCGAGGCATGCCCCGGCACACTCTCCAGCATTCTGGGCGAGATGAGGCTCAACGGCAGCGAAGCCTCGCGGCTCAACGTGCGCGGCAGCATCGACATACGCGACCTGTCGGCTCTGGCAACGGCTAAAATAGACACGCTCGACCTGTCGGCAGCCTCGGTCAAGGCATTCTCCTCGCCCACGCCGCTGTTGTACGGCAAGCACACATTCGAGGCCGACATGATACCGGCATACACATTCGCCGGCTCGCCCTGCCGCGTGATGATGCTCCCCTCTGCCACCAAGGCCGTAGGCGACGGGGCGTTCACCTCAAGCAGCCTGGTACATATAGCCATACCCGAGGGTGTGACCCTCATCGGCGACTTCGCCTTCAGCGGCTGCACCCGGCTCAAGAAGGCGGAAATCCCCTCATCGCTCGAAACGCTCGGGCAGGGGGCTTTTACAGGCTGCGAGAGCCTCACGGAAATAGACCTCTCCAAGACTGCCGTGACCGGCATCGGCGACCGCACATTCGCCGGCTGTACGGCTCTGACGCAGATAGACATGCCGCGTGGGCTGCGCACCGTAGGCACACTCGCCTTTGAGGGGACAGCCCTGCGCTCGCCCTCCGCCGACAGGCAGATAACCGCGTCGCCCTTCGCATTCGCACTCATACGCACTATGCCAGCCTCGGCTGTGTCGGTGTCAAACGCCGCCACGGCTCACGGCATCTATTTCGGCGACGAATGGCTGCACGAAATCGCATATCCCCTCGCCCCGGTACCCGACCTCGCATACGCCGGCTGCCTAAGCCTCGACACCAAGGCCGTGACAGGACAGGCTGGCGCAATAGGCGACTTCGCGTTGCACTCCATACCGGCTCACACAGTGACGCTTAGCCACGGCGTGACATTGCTCGGAGAGGGCGTGCTGGGCAACAACCCCGAAATGGCATACATATACTGCAAAGACCTCAAGGACGAGATACCGGCAGTGACAGAGCATACCTTTGACGGCGTTGACAAGAGCAAGGTGAAAGTGTGTGTGACCGAAGGCAGCATCGACGAGTGGAAAGCCGCGCCGTACTGGAACGAGTTTAAAATTACAGCCGACTACGACAGCGTTGACGAGACCGAAGCCGGCGCGTTCCGCATATACCACACAGCCGGCACGCTCCACATCGAGTCGTCCGAAACACTGCTCGAAGTGAACGTATACACCGCCGACGGACGGCTGCTCGCAGCTGCCGCCCCCGGACAATGCTCGGCTGAACTGCCCCTATCGGCAGCCGACACACAGGTGGCAATCATAATGAGCCGCACCGACAAAGGCTCTCGCATTGACAAACTCATAATCTCCTCAAACTAAAACAGATATGGGAAAGAACAAACTCCGCAAATTTGAGGAGATGAAGGGGTTCGACTGTGTGTTTGAATACCCCTGGGCGCGATTGCAGACAGAGCCGTTCCCGCTGCGCGGCAGCTGGCACAGCGACTATTTCCGCAACGACCGCCCCATAGTGCTGGAACTCGGCTGCGGACGCGGCGAATACACCGTGTCGCTCGCTCGCCAGAACCCCGGCAAGAACTACATCGGCATCGACGTGAAGGGTGCGCGTATCTGGGCAGGGGCGAAAGACGCCACCCTCTCGCAGCTCGCCAACGTGGCGTTCCTGCGCGGCGAGATAGAGCAGATAGGCTCGTTCTTCGCGCCGGGAGAGGTGGACGAGATATGGATAACGTTTCCCGACCCGCAGATGCAGAAGACTCGCCGCCGCCTCACCTCAGCACGCTTCCTGCAACTGTACCGCAGCATCATGCGCCCCGGAGGCACGGTGCACCTCAAGACCGACTCCCCCTTCCTCTACACGTTCACAAGCCGCCTCGCAGCCGCCAACGGCTTCACCGTGCTGGCGCAGACGGACGACCTCTACGCCTCCGGGCTGGCAGACCCCGTCACCTCTATCAAGACCCACTACGAGCGGCAATGGCTCTCACGCGGCAAGCGCATAAAGCTCATCGAGTTCCTCCTGCCGCACGAGGGGGAAATCGCCGACCCCGAGGAGGACGACATACCCCACGACGACTACACCTCGTTTCCTCGCGGACTGTCGCAGTGCATGCCCGAGGAGCTGAAGAAGATACAACCGTAACAGCATACTACATAACGCCATGAGTGAATCACCCATATACCCCGCCCTCGTCACCGAGGCGTTGCGCACCGTGCGCTACCCCGGCAACGGCAAAGACCTCGTCAGCGCGGAGATGGTCGAAGACGACATCCGCATCGACGGCAGGAAAGTCTCCTTCTCGCTGATATTCGACAAGCCCACCGACCCGTTCATCAAGTCTGTGGTGCGTGCCGCCGAGACAGCCGTGACCACATACGTCGCGCCCGACGTGGAGATACGCGGCAACGTCAGCGTGAAATACCGCCACGAGCTGCCGCAGAAGCCCGCCTCTCCCCTCCCTGGCGTCAAGAACATCATCGGCGTGTCGTCTGGCAAGGGGGGCGTAGGCAAGTCCACCGTCGCAGCCAACCTCGCCGTGGCTCTCGCTGCCAAGGGCTTCAAGGTCGGGCTGCTCGACGCTGACATATTCGGGCCGTCGATGCCCAAGATGTTCGGCCTCGAGAGGCAGGAGCTCTACATGACCAGCCGCGAGGGGCGCGACTGGATAGAGCCGGCAGAGAAATACGGCGTGAAAATGCTCTCAATAGGCTTCATGGTAGACCCTGACAGCCCCGTGCTGTGGCGCGGAGGAATGGCAAGCAACGCCCTGCGCCAGCTCATCACAGAGGCATGGTGGGGCGACCTCGACTACTTCGTCATCGACATGCCCCCCGGCACGTCTGACATTCACCTGACGCTCGTGCAGACTCTCCCCATAACCGGCGTGGTAGTCGTGTCAACGCCGCAGCAGGTCGCGCTCGCAGACGCCCGCAAGGGCATCGCTATGTTCACAGGCGACAAGGTCAACGTCCCCATACTCGGGCTGGTGGAGAACATGGCATGGTTCACCCCTGCGCAGCACCCCGACGAGCGGTACTACATCTTCGGCCGCGAGGGCGGAGTGCGCCTCGCCGAGGAGTTAGGGGTCAAGCTGCTGGCACAGATACCGCTGGTGGCTGACATCTGCGACCGCGCCGACAGCGGCACGCCTGTCACGCTCGCTGCCGGCGGTGAAGGCATCGACGACTCCAACCCCGAGGCACAGGCATTCGCCGCGCTTGCAGACGCTGTAGACGAGGCCGTGCGCGAGCGCAACAGCGACCTGCCCCCGACCCGCGTAGTGCAGACACACAAGTGACCGTAACCCGACAACAGCTACTCAATGAACAGACTATTGACACTGGTGACGGCGATGCTGGCTGCCGCCTCTCTGCTTGCGGCTGGACAGAAGCCGACAGGACAAATCAAAGCCACCCACGACGAGCGCATCGAGCTGATGAGCATAATGTGCCGCCTGGCCGGGTACAGGGAATACAACTCTAACGCAGGAGGACAGTACGTAGCCGACATCGACTCATTCTTCCGCGAAGCGAAAGCCCACCCTGCAGTGCAGATGCTCGACAGCCTGAGGCAGACAAACGGCATCGCCTACGACGCACCAATGTCGCTGGCCGTCAACCTGCAACGGGAGGGCAGCCGGTACACACTCGCTTGCGACACCGCAGCCCTCGAAAAGAGGTGGAAGGGCGTTGACATGGAGCTGCTGACCAGGCGCATATCAGCGTTCAGCTCCGAAGCACGCTTCACGGAGTTCTACGACACGCACAGGCCGTTCTACGACAGCGTGTGCGACACGTTCAACGCAGAGGTCACATCGCGGTTCAACCAGGGCTGGTACGAGCAATTCTACGGCACAAAGGCCACAGAAAGCTTCGAGATAATAATAGGGTTCGCCAACGGCGGCGGCAACTACGGCCCGCACCGGCAGCTGCCCGGCAAGCCCGAGGAAGTCTATTCCATAATCGGCTACAGCGTGGACGACAGCGGGCAGCCGTACTACAGCACATACGCCGCAGACTACCTCAACACACTGATACACGAGTTCAACCACTCATTCGTCAACCCGCTCGTCACCGACCCACGGTTCGCCGGGCGCATGGAGGCGGCAGGCGAAAAGATGCAGACACTCTCGCGCCAGACGATGAGGAAAAACGCATACGGCTCGTGGGAAACCATCATCAACGAGTCGATAGTCCGCGCTGCCGTGGTGCGCTACTTCATCGACAACGGCATGACGCAGGACGAGATACGCCAGAGCCTCACTTACGAGGTGGCGACAGGGTTCTACTGGATGCCGGAGCTGGTGAAATGCCTCACCGAGTACAGCAGCCACAGAGACCGCTACCCCTCGCTCGACACATACTACGCCTGCCTCATACAGTTCTTCGACGATTTCGCAGCCGGCCAGTTCGCCGAGATTGACGCAGCAATACAGTAGCGTACCGTGCAGGAAAACGTCCATTTCGGAAGCAAAAACAGCCGTATGACGATTTTTCGGCACACCGTCCGATAATTTACCCTCGTTTTGCTGTTATACCATAAACGACCAACTAACACCGTCATGAAATACCTGGCAGCTATACTTGCAGCGGCAGCGGGATGCATGGCCGCTTACGCACAACAACCCGTCGAACTGACCGCCGAGGACTTGATCACCAAGGTCTACGGATTGCTCGACCGCACCTGCTCCAAGGGGGAGATGCTCAGGGCTGTCCGCGAGACCGCCGGGCTTGTCCCGCAGGAGGACGAATACGGCGTATGGCTCGACACCGGCGACGGCTACATCATAGACTACTACGGCATGACACCCGAGGTTTCCGCACGCGCCTCCTACGACGGCAGCGGCTCGCTCACTGACTACGGATACTTCTTCCTCTTCCCATACGCAAGCGGCGACAGGAACGCTGCCAACGCCGCACAGGCCGACTTCAGCGGCACGCTGCTTCAGGAAATGCTCGACATGGAGCTGGGCATGGAGGCTGACACTGTGAGCGATGCGCTGTTCGAGGCTTCAGGCGAATACGGCGACATCTCGGTAGACGTGCGCCTGGTCGAGGAACACAACACCGGCGACAAGTCCGGACGCTTCATCCTGATACTCTCATTAATCCCCGACGACCCCGACACGTGGACGGCCGACAACGGCGGTTGACTGTCCCCGGCATGGGTTTCCGCCCCTCACTCAGAGGGCTCGGAGTACTCCGACAATGCCAATATGCTCAATCGCAGCCGTAGAACAGCCTCCACCCCGGCGCAGTGCGGTAACGCGCCTCCGTCCCGGGCTTGACCGTCAGGCGGCAGCGGCGGTAAAGCCCGCACTCGTCCGGCTCGAATATGAAGCTGCCGCAGTCAAATTCAGGCGGCTGCGGCGAATATTCCACTATCTCCTCCAGGCTGCGGCAGCCCGAGAACATCAGCTCGCCCAGCAGCGAGCCGTTGGCGGGAAGCACGGCACGGCGCAGCGACACGCACTCCGACATGACATACGACCCCAGCTCCGTCACCGTCGCGGGGAACGCTATCTCCGTCAGCGATGAGCAGCACGAGAAGGCGTTCATGCCCACCTGCGCCACGCCCTCGGGCAAGGCGACTGCCTCCAGCGAGCGGCAATACTTGAACGCGCTCATCCCGACCTCCTTAAGCCCGGGCGGCAGCTTGACGCTGCGCAGGGCTGTACACCACTCAAACGTATGCGGCTCTATGACCCTCACGCCTCGCGGCACGGTGAACGCCGCCAACGCCTCGCACTCGCGCATCGCTCCCTCCCCTATCTCCGCCACCGACGGCGGCAATGACAGGCTGTCAAGCGCGGTGCAGCCCAGGAAAGCGAACTTCCCAACACGGCGCAGACGGCTGCCCCCGGCAAACTCCACACGCCGCAGGGCGGTGCAGCCGGCAAAGGCATAGTCAGGCAGCTCCGTGACCGAGGCAGGTATGCGCACAGCGACAGCCGCGCCGTCAGCGGCCAGCTCACGCCACTCGCCCGAGAGCATCTGCCCGTAGCCCACCGTGACACACGCATCATCAGCGGCTGACGCAGACAGGCAAGCAGCGGCAGACAGAACCAAGACAGCAGCAAACATCCTCATAGCCACATCAGTAAGAGCCAGCCGTAGAGCGTCGGCGGCCACGGTCGTTGGGGTCAAACGGATTGCGCGTCGGGTCGAACACCTCGTCCTCCTCGCCTGTGGCATCGCTGCCGCTGCTGTCCTTCTTGCGCCGGTTCTTCTCCTGGTCAGACTTGTTCTTCTTGATTGCAGCCGGCTTCTGCAGGTCTATGGCGACAGCAGTCAAGTCCCAGGGCTGCTCAACGTCCCAACGCTTGGTGATTTTCAGTGCCTTGGGATAGTAATAGACATATTCGGGCTGGAGGTCAGCGTCATAGTCGCCCGTGTCGTACTCGCCGTTGCCGTTGCGGTCTTCCACCAGGCGGGCATAGTACGTACCCAGCTCCACGTCACGGAACTCCACAGTGCCTCCGCTGACCGTCGCCTTGCGGACAGGCTTGTCCGAATTGTCGAGCAGCTCCACGAATGCCGGCACGCTGTCAGGCAGCGAGCTTATCACGAACCGCAGGTCGAAATAGTCGTCGCGCTTCTTGACGTTAACAGCCTGTTCCTCGGCCTTGCTGCAGATGCCGTAGATGCCGCAGACAGCCAGCGAGTCGGCACGCAGACGGTATCGTCCGCCGTACTCCCAGGGGTAGTCCACACGGTAACGGCGCAGCGACAGCGTGTCCTGCCGCTCCAGCGTATACGGTTTCGGCACTCTCGCCCATACCGAATCCCTCATCTCCTCGAGGTGGAACATCGCCGGCTCGAGGCTCTTGACCGGCTGGTCAAACTCCATGAGCAGAGGCACGCCTACATTCTGCGACGCTCCGCCTATAAACCTCACGTTCAGCGTCTTGACCTGCGGTTTTGCCACACTGTCGGTCTTGCTGCTGCGCCGTTCCTTCTTCTTGACAGGGCGCGGACGGACGGTGACGAACTTCAGCGTGTCGCACCGCTGCGCGAGGAGCAGCTGCTTGTTGTGCGCCAGGTACTTCAGCTCCACCGAGAGGGTGTCCGTGGCGATGACGCGAGGGTCAGTCAGCCACATCGTCACAGTGTCGTTGCGCAGCGACCGCTCCGTGACATACCAGTCCCGCACACCGGGCATCCCCAGCAGGCGCACCTCGGGCAATGTATCGGCAGGAGCGTTGAATATCAGCGAGATGCGCGTAGAGTCGATACGCTCGCTCTTGGTCATGTACTGCTGCTTGAAGTTGACGTTGAACGAGTTGAGCAGCACGTCATTGGGCAGGTATCGCGTGCGCATGCGCTGCACCACGGTGTCCACCTTGCCCGTGCGCATGTCATAGACAGTGTCAACGGCGAGGGCTGGCTCGCACGTCGGGCGGACGGTGAAGCTGGTGAAGGCGATGTCCTCCTGCGGGTTGTCCCAGCGGTAGTCATTGTTGGCATCGGCGAGGGCAAACACGCGGTAGTCCATGTCCTTGAGGCCGCGAATGGTGAACCGCCCCCGGTCGTCCGTCTTAGCCACCCTGACGAGCCGCAGCGTGCGGAACGCCGTGTCCGGGGCGTCAGCCGGATGCACGCCCACGAGCATCGACTGCTGCGGCTCGAGGTCACGCGCCGCCAGCACCATGCCCGAAATCTGCAGAGTGTCAAGCACCGGCCCGGTCGAGAACCAGTATGAAAATCCCTGCAGCTTGTTGGCCTCGTTGTTGTCCTCAATGGCGTTGCCGAAATCGACCGTATAGGTAGTTTCGGGCAACAGCGTGTCCTGGAAATTGATGTAGACGTGCTTGCCGCTCGAGGAGACACGCGGCATCGAGGCCGACGTCGGCGAGACGACCACCTTGGTGAAAGCGTCCTTGACGTTGACCAGCTCGTCAAACTCCAGCGTCACGCGGCGGGGCGACACGTCAGTCGCGCCCACGGGAGGGTTGCTGCGCACGAAGCGCGGAGGCATCTCGTCCCTCGCTCCGCCCGAAGGCCTCCCCGGCGAGGCGCAGGAGAGCAGCAGCGCAGCCGCCAGCATTGCCACGGCAGCAGCGAAAGGCAGCCTGTATATGCGGTTCATCATATCATGTATCGGTAAATCGACCCCAAAAGTATGAAAAAAACGAGAAACAACCGCACTCCGAAGGGGAAAATCGCCCCGACACCCATTTTTTTACACCCCGACACGCGGTCAACACAAAAAAAAGAATTAAATTTGCGAGTTGAAATCATCAAGCGAATAATAGAAAACAACATAACAACACAAACAATGCAGAACAAAGGGTTTATCAGCACCATTGCCGTCCTGTTGATCTTGATTTGTGGCTTCTACATCTCATTCTCCTTCGTCACGTCTCACTACGAGAAGAAGGCGCAGGAGTATGCCGCCGCAAAAGCCAAGACCACCGACGTGACCAATGATGTTTACAAACAGAGTCTGAAACAGTTCAACGATTCCATCGACAAGGAAAAAGTCTACCTGGGCTACTACACTTACAACCAGGTGCGCAAGATGGAAATCGGTCTTGGTCTTGACCTCAAGGGAGGTATGAACGTCGTGCTCGAGATTTCCGTGCCCGACATCCTGCGCCAGTACGCCTCCGGCGAACAGCAGCTGGCCAAGATAAACGACGCTATCAACAAAACCGAAGCCGAGGGCGCGAAAGCCTCTGACAAGGACTTCATCGCACGCATGGCATCTCACCTGCAGCCCGGCACTATGGCAGGGCTGTTCACCCGAGAAGGTGAGTTCATGGGCAAGCTCAAGTCAAACGCCTCAAACAGCGAGGTCGTAGACGCGCTCAACCAGCAGGTGTCAAGCCAGGTGGACGCTGCCTTCAACATATTCCGCACACGTATCGACCAGTTCGGCGTAGTCGCCCCCAACATCCAGAAGCTGCAGGACAAGACAGGACAGATCCTGCTCGAGCTTCCGGGCGTAAAAGAGCCGGAACGTGTCACAGAGCTGCTCAAGTCGTCAGCCAACCTGGAGTTCTTCGAGGTATACAACTACAACGAGATAGCCGGTGACCTGAACCGCTTCGCACAGGCATACGCCGCACAGGACACCACCAGCCACGCCAACCTCATGGCACTGCTCGGAGGCGGAGGCAGACAAGGCAGCCCCGTAATCGGCATCGTCAAGCCCGACGACCGCGCCATGGTGGACAGCATACTCAACTCCCCGCTCGCCAAGCAGACACTCCCGCAGGACTTCCACGCCGTATGGGAGGTCAAGCCTGTGGAGTACCCCGTAGTTGACCCCAAGACCCAAAAGGAAGTCAAGAAGGCAAACGGCGAGACAAAGACAACCCCGTACTGGCAGCTCATCGCCCTCAAGGGTGAGGCTGCCCTCGAAGGCGACGTGGTGACATCGGCAAGCTCCGAGTTTGAGCAGATGCGAGGCAACACCGTCAACATGAAGATGAACGATGCCGGCGCACAGCAGTGGGCCACGCTCACACGCAACAACATCGGCCGCCCGATCGCAATCGTCCTCGACGAACATGTATACTCATACCCCAACGTGAACGCCGAAATCACCGGCGGCTCGTCTGAAATCACAGGCAACTTCACCCCCGAGGAGGCAAACGACCTCGCCAACGTGCTGAAGTCCGGCAAGATGTCCGCCAAGGTCGAAGTGGTCAGCAACAACGTCATCGGCCCGTCGCTCGGCGCTGACGCCATACAGCAGGGCTTCGTGTCATTCATCGTCGCTCTCGTGCTGCTGATGATATTCATGATATGCATCTACGGCTTCGTCCCCGGCATGGTGGCAAACGTAGGGCTTATCCTCAACCTCTACTTCACGCTCGGCATCCTCGCCTCGCTGCAGGCAGTCCTCACACTCTCCGGCATCGCCGGTATCGTCCTTGCGCTCGGCATGGCTGTCGATGCCAACGTGCTTATATTCGAGCGCACCAAGGAGGAGCTGCGCAGCGGCAAGAAGCTGCTCCAGGCTATCTCCGAAGGCTACAGCAACGCATTCTCCGCGATATTCGACTCCAACCTCACCTCTGTCATCACAGGCATCATCCTGCTGCTCTTCGGTTCTGGCCCTATCAAGGGCTTCGCAACGACGCTCATCATCGGCCTCGTTTGCTCGTTCTTCACAGCAGTGTTCCTGACACGCATCGCATTTGAGATGCTCACCAAGAACGGCCGCTGCTCCAAGATGACATTCACAACAGGGCTGTCACGCAACCTCCTCAACAACACCAATATCAACTTCCTCGGCAAATGGAAGACCGCTCTCACCGTATGGATCATCCTCATCGCCGCATCTGTAGGCTCGCTCTTCCTGCGCGGCATGAACCAGGGCATCGACTTCTCCGGCGGACGCAACTATGTGGTGCAGTTTGAGAAGGACGTGAACCCCGAGACCATGAAGGCCAAGCTCGAGACTGCATTCCAGACAGCTGCCGACGACAAGACCGTCAGCGTAGGCGTAATCACAATCGACAACGCCACCAAGGCACGCATCTCGACCAGCTACAAGATAGCAAGCAACGACAATAACGTCGAGAACGAAATCACCAAGATACTCTACGACACCCTCAAGGAGGAGCTGACCGACAGCAAAGGCAAGGTGATGGACTACAACGCATTCACCGTTGCCGACGAGAGCCACGGCATCATCTCGATACAGAAGGTAGGTCCCTCTGTAGCCGACGACATGAAGACCGACGCATACTGGGCTGTCAGCATCGCAGTAATCTGCATGTTCCTCTACATCCTGCTGCGTTTCCGCAACATCGCCTTCTCCGTAGGCGCGGTTGCTGCCGTAGCGCTCACCGCCTTCCTCATCATCGGCCTCTACTCCCTGTGCTGGGGCTTCCTCCCCTTCTCAATGGAGATTGACCAGACGTTCATCGCCGCGATACTTACCATAATCGGCTACCAGATCAACGACACCGTGGTGGTATTCGACCGCGTGCGCGAGATGATAAAGGTATACCCCAAGGAAGACCGCTACCTGACGTTCAACAAGTCGCTCAACACCACGTTGACACGTACGTTGATGACCTCGCTCACGACACTGCTCGTGCTGCTGTGCATCTTCTTCCTCGGCGGCGAGACCATACGCTCCTTCACATTCGCAATGATATTCGGCGTAATCGTCGGCACATTCTGCACGCTCTTCTGCGCTGCGCCGATAGCATACGAAATCTTCAAGTCGTCACATAAGAAGCACGCTGCCAAGGCAGAGGCCTCCCCGGCACTCCAGGGCAACCGCCGCTTCAAATAATCCATACTGACACACGACACTCCACGACAGGGGGCGAGCCAACGCGGCTCGTCCCCTATATTATTATAATCGCACTCCGAGTACTCGGAGAACTCGGAAGTCTCGGAGAGTGCGCTGCCACCACTTGTTGCATCTGTTGCATCTTGTTTCATCTGTTTCATCTGTTGCACCCCTGAAACAGTGAAACAGGTGAAACAACATTCCTGGCGGAAATAGACTGTTCGGCTTGTTCGGTTGCGTTCGGCGTGTTCGGCGTTCCCCAGCCCCGAACAGACCGAACACCCGAACACATCTGCTTATATTCATCGGAGTACTCCGAGAACTCCGAGGTCTCCGAGCGTGCGACCTCATCGCCGCAAATGTTAAACAGCGATTTTTGCGTCGGAGGAATGTTGTAATTTTGCACCGTCGGAGATGCTATGACAGCGCGTATGCAGTTATGGCAGGGGGTGTCGTATACATACTATATATAGTATATATCTGTCTGTCAGAGTGAGAGGACAGCACTCCCGACACAGAGCAAAGCTCCCCCGACGAGAAGGCTGCCGCCGACAAAATCGGGTTGCCCTCATCGGAGTACTCCGAGAACTCGGAGGTCTCCGAGAGAGTTGTTGTTTCACTTGTTTCATCTGTTGCACCCCTGCAACGGTGAAACAGATGAAACAAATGCAACACGTGCAACAGATGCGGACTGCGTTCGGCCGTGTTCGGGCGTTCCCAGCCCCGAACAGACCGAACACGGACAGTCAACAAATATCAGGGATGCGTTCCATGCCGTTCCGCCGTTTCGGGAGCGAAACGGCTGGAACGCCCGAACGAAGCGGAACGGAACGAAACAGGCGGAACGCCGTGTGAAGCGTCCCGCCCGAATTTCATTTGCGGTTATGTGATTGGCTTGCCGTCATTCCTCGGAGTACTCCGAGTACTCCGAGAACTCGGACGTTGCAGCTTGCCGTCAGAGGACTACCTTGCGTGCAGAGCCTGCTGCGCGGACTATGTATATGCCGCCGGGGAGCGTCAGGCTGATGCCGCCCTGCGCTGTCACGCCGCTGTATACTGCCTGTCCTGACACTGTATACACGCTGACGGGGATGCCAGCCGCGCCGCTGACGGTGAGCGTGCCGTCCTGCGCTGTGACACGGACTGCGTCAGAAGCTATGCCGTCAACGCCTACGGAGGGTGTGAAGGCCGCGGGGTCGGTCAGGTCGCTTGCGCCTCGGGTGTAGAGAGCCTTCATCTGCACTGTCTGCTGTGCCGGGTCTGCGTCCGCGTCATGCGTCAGGGCGCACTGCACCGCGTCGGCTGGGAGGGTGGCGGCGAGGATGCCGTCCACGTATACCTCGTAGCCGGTGAGCTGCAGGTTGCCGATGCCGGCGGTGTAGCTGATGTCGTCTATCTCGATGAAGAACTTGTCGTCAGACGTTGAGCGTATCGCGAAATAGTTCGCGCCCTCGGGCAGGTCGTAGCTGTACTGTGTCCATGCGGCAGGCACGCCGCTGACGCTGGCAAGGCTCTCGAAGTCCTCGACGCTGTCCGTAGCCTTGGAACAGGACACCTCAAACGATTCGGGGTCGCCGGCGGAGTAGCTGCGGGCGTAGAATGAAACGGTCTGCGCCGTGCCGGGGAGGTCTTCGGAAATCATCCAGTTGTCGTTTGCACCGTAGGGGCTTGAGAAGCTGGCGAAGTATTTCGAGCCTGAATGTGCTGCGAATGTGGAGTTCATGCCGTCGTTGTCAAAGACGATGAACGCCATGGGCTTGCCCATGTTGGGGAACTGGAAGTCGGTGAAGCTGTATGTCTCTTCGACCAGGTCAACATCGACGAATTTCCAGCGTCCAGCCTGGTCAATAGCAAACGATTCGTAACCCTCGACATCGTCGGTGACAGCCTCGGAACGCGATACGCTGGCATAGTCCGGGGCAGTCCATGTGAGATTCCACTGGTCGGTGAGCTTCACGTCCGTTGGCTGCGGATAGCCGCGACGCATTACGGCAACTGTGCAGCTCTCCTCGAGCGGAGAGTCAAGCCCCTCGGCGGTGACGGACACGCGGACGGCCATGCTGTCGCCGTAAGAGGCCGTTGCGCGAACCTCCTTAGTGCAGGTGAACACCTCGCCGGCTGCAACGGTGAACGGCACGTTGTCCGACCAGAGGTTGCCGCCTGTCTGTATGGTGACGTGTCCGCTGTAGCTGTTCTGCGCGTCAGCGTTCATCAGCGATATTTCAATGGGGACGATTTCGCCGGCATTGACACGCGAGGGGACGTTGAGCGCGGAGAAGCGCAAGCCGCCCTGGGTGTCGGCGGCGGTGATGTCGATGCAGTCGAGCAGCGTCTGCGTCTTCTTGTCAGAAGCCACGACCTTCACGCCGCACTGCACGCTCTTGCCGCTGCAGCCGCTGAAGGGGACGGTGAGTGTCTGCCACCCCGACGCGCCCGCGCTGCCGAGCGTAAAGGGCTGCTGGTATGCCATTTCGCCCTCACAATATACAAAAGGAGTGAGTTCTGTGGTCGAGCCTTCGACGGCGTAGTACCGGAACGTGAACGAGCCGGCATCGCTGTCGCCCATGGCGACCTTGCCCGAATACCAGTGCGTCTCGTTGCCGGCCTTGCGCTGCTTCCACACCGCCATGCCGCCGTCGTTGTCAAATGGGGTTGCGGCAGGGGTGTCGCTCGAGGCAGCCACGCTCCACTTGCCCCGCAGGAAATCGTTCAGTCCGCCGCAGACCGTAGAGGCCTCGCCGCCGGCGAATGTCTCGGCATACGGCAGCTGGTAAGCCGCGCCCACGGCGAGCAGCGGTGTCATGCTGTAGCGCGAATAGTCCACGCCGCGCTCCGTGCTTGAGAACACGAAGTAGTTGCACAGCGCACGCTCCGCAGGGCCGCATACCGTCAGCGTGTACGAAGTCCCCTCGATGCCGGCGGCAAGGGAGGTCTGGCCGTCAGCGGCGAGTATCTCGTATTTCACCAGCGCAGGGTTTATGGGGCTGCCCTCCTGGTAGGTGGCGGGAGCGTCCCAGCTGATGACGACAGTGCCGGGGGTGTCGCCCTCGCGCAGCTTGACGTTGCCCGGCACGGCGGCGTAGTCCACGCCAGCCCAGGCGTATTCGGCGACTTCCTCGCCGTCACCCTCGGCGTTTGATGCGATGAACGTGTAGGTGTACCCTCCGCGCTCCGGGCAGTTGTCGGTGAACGAGAGAGCCGCCCCCGGCGCAGGAGCGTCAAACGTCTTGACCTCGGTCTCGCCGCGCAGCACGCGCAGTGAGGCAATCGAGGACAGCTCGCCGCCGGCGACAGTCTCGTCAGGGGCGTTGAATGATACCGTGAGCGTAGGCGCACCGTCATAGTCGTGCGCAAACTTGACCTTGGTGACGCCTGCGGGCGCACCGTCGGCAGCCGCGAGAGCCGGCAATGCGGCAGCGGCAAGCAGTGTGAATGTGTAGAAATGCTTCATGCTTGGAGGCTTTTGTCGGCCTGCATGAAATCCGCAGCGTATGGCAGACGTCACTGCGCAGCGGATTTCAGGCCGGTTAATGTAACTGTTATCCGTCTGCAAATCTACACAAATAACGGCACATACGCAAATCCCCCCGCACGCAGCATATCCGCCGCAGCAGCACAGGGCGACCCGGAAGCGGCGAGGCGCGATTTAATGATTACATCACAGGCGTGTAACACGGGTGAAACATTGACGGCGTAATTTTGCAGCGTAATTAACGAAGGATAGTATGACATCAAGGACTACGATGATGTGTTGCCTGTTGGCAACGACGCTGCCCCAGCTGGCAGCACACGCGGAAAGCCGCGCCGCCGCAACCCTGACCGGCGTGGTGACTGACCGCGAGAACGGTGAGCCCCTCATCGGCGCATACGTCAAGCTGCTTGAGACGGGCGAGGTGACGGCGACGGGCGTGGACGGCGATTTCACATTCGAGCGTGTGCCGTCCGGAAAGGTGACTCTGGAAATCTCATACACATCTTATAATACGGAACGGGTGGAGTGCGAAGCCGGACAGCAGCCGCTGGCGGTGAGCCTCCTCCCTGACAACCAAATGCTGTCGGACGTGGTGGTCACGGGACGGCGGCGCGGAGGCTCGGAGGCTGCCGTGGTGTATGACCAGCAGACGAGCCTGGTGACGCAGGTCGGCGTCTCCTCGCAGCAGATCACTCGCACGCAGGACAAGGACGCCTCGGAGGTGATACGCCGCGTGCCGGGCATCAGCATCATCGACGGCAAGTTCGTCATGGTGCGCGGGCTGCCGCAGCGGTACAACAACGTGTGGATGAACGGCGCAGCCGTCCCGAGTTCCGAAGCCGATTCACGCTCTTTCTCTTTCGACATACTCCCCTCCTCGCAGCTCGAGAACCTGGTGGTGGTGAAATCATCAGCGCCGGAATACCCGGCTGACTTCAGCGGCGGCATGATAATGATACGCACCAAGAACGTGCCTGACGAGAACTCGTTCAGCATAGGCGCGGGGCTGGGCGTGAACGACCGCACGCAGTTCAACCAGTATTTCGGCTACCGTGGCTCGTCTACGGACTGGCTCGGGTTTGACGGCGGCACGCGCTCGCTGCGCGGAGGCATCAACGGCGTGCTAAACCCGCTGAACAACGGCGTGAGCCTCACCGGCAACGGGTTCAACAACGACTGGACGGTGCGCCGCAGCCACCCCGCGCCGGACATGAGCCTCAACATGAGCTGGTCATGGCGCAAGCAGACTGAGGGAGGAAGCCTCTGGGCAATGCTCGCCGCGCTCAACTACAACAGCAACTACCGCACATTCGCCGGCATGGACAACAACATGTTCGGCGCGTATGACGTGACCAACGACTGCCCGAACTACCTGCGCCGCAGCATCGACGACCAGTACAACCACAGCAACCGCATCGGCGTGATGTACAACGTGACGATGCTATCTGCCGACGGCAACCACCGCTTCGAGTTCAACAACCTGCTCAACCAGCTGGGACGCACGCGCTACACCTGGCGCAAGGGCATCGACGCGCAGAGCGACACGTTCAACAGCGCGGAGTACTATTACCAGAGCCGCACCACGTACAACGGACAGCTGACGGGCAAGCACACCCTGGGCGACGACGACAAGCTGGACTGGAGCGCAGGATACGCCTACGCCAACCGCAACATGCCTGACCGCCGCCGCTACACCACCGTCCTCGACCCTGAAACCGGGCTTATGGAGGTGGACAACCTGAACGACATCAACCGCGAGTACAACCGCCTGGACGAGCATATCGGCTCGGCGGGCGTGAACTATACGCACGACTTCAGCAGCTGGGTCATACCCGTAACGCTCAAGGCCGGAGGCTACGGACAGTACCGCAGCCGCCGCTACAACACACGCTATTTCCTCTACAGCTGGCCTGGAGGGCTGCCGCCGGAGTACCGCACAATGGACGTGCCGACCGAGCTGATGCGCGACGAGAACTACGGCGCGGACAAGCTCTACCTGATAGAGCAGGTGGACTGGCGCAACAACTACCGGGGCAACGACGTGACCGGAGCGGCATACGTGGGCGGAAACTTCACATTCGGCAAGTTCAACGCATACGCCGGCGTGCGCTACGAGTATTACCGCATGAACCTGACAGGCAACACGCGCAAGACCGAGGAAAGCCCCAAGGACAACATCTATGACTACAACGACCTGTTCCCCTCTGTCAACATGGCTTACCGCTTCGACGACCGCCACGTGATGCGCCTGTACTACGGCAGGACGGTCAACCGCCCGGAGTTCCGCGAGCTGTCTACGTCGGTATACTACGACTTCGACCTGGCGAGCAACATACAGGGCAACTATGACCTGCGCCCGGCATACGTTGACAACATCGACCTGGGCTACTCCTTCTACCCCTCCTCGGGCGAGCTTCTCTCCGTATCGCTCTTCTACAAGCACTTCCGCGACCCGATAGAGTGGACATACACCGTGGCGGGCGGCACTGACCTCATCTACTCATACGTCAACGCCAAGGGCGCGGACAACTACGGCGTGGAGGTGGACATACGCAAGAGCCTCGACTTCATCGGGATGCCTGACTTCAGCCTCAACGTCAACGGCGCACTCATCAAGAGCCGCGTCACATTCGAGCCGGGCAGCAAGGAGCATGACCGCCCGATGCAGGGGCAGTCGCCGTACCTGATAAACGCAGGCCTGTTCTACCGCAACGAGCGGGCTGGCGTGAGCGCGTCGCTGATGTACAACCACATAGGCAAGCGTATCGTCGGCGTAGGCCGAAAGGTAGGCTACGAGGGCATGGAGGTCAAAGTGCCTGACTCGTACGAGATGCCGCGCAACACTATCGACATCAACGTCACCAAGACGCTGGGCGACTTCGAGCTGCGCTTCGGGGTGCGCGACCTGCTGGCGCAGAAAGCATCGTTCATACAGTACGAGAACACTGCCAACGGCGAAATCAAGCAGGTGAACCGCCAGTACCGTCCCGGACGGACGCTCAACCTCAGCTTCACCTATAAATTCACAGCAAAATAAATGATAACCATATCAATAAAAAGAATGAAAGAAATGAAAGCAAGAACACTGATTTCATCTTTGCTGTCAGCCTCGCTGATCATGGCGGCGGCAGCATGCTCGGACGACGACGCTCCCAAGACGAGCCCGTACGAGTGGGGCAACCAGGGCTCTGTCAAGACCTGTGACCACATCCTCTTCAACGCTGACGGCTCGGAGAACGAAAACGGCACAGTCATCGGCAACGGCGACCAGGAATTCGTGTTCACCGGCAACCAGACGCTCAAAAAAGGCGTGTACGAGCTGAAAGGCTGGGTCTATGTAGGCGCAGGCGCGACACTGACCATCGAGCCGGGCACTGTGATACGCGGCGACAAGGAGACTCAGGCATCGCTCATCGTCGAACCCGGCGGAAAGCTATATGCAGAAGGTACTGCCACTGAGCCCATCGTCTTCACTTCGGAGCAGGCAAAGGGCCAGCGCAAGCCCGGCGACTGGGGCGGCCTGATCATCTGCGGCAAGGCCCGCAACAACCAGGGCGTACTCGGCCAGCAGATTGAGGGAGGCCCGCGCACCAAGCACGGCGGCACGGACGACAACGACAACTCCGGCGTGCTGCGCTACGTCCGCGTCGAGTTTGCCGGATACCCCTTCCAGAAGGACAAGGAAATCAACGGCATCACTTTCGGCTCTGTCGGCAGCGGAACGACCGTTGACCATGTGCAGGTGTCATATTCCAACGACGACTCCTACGAGTGGTTCGGCGGCTCGGTAAACTGCCGCTACCTGGTAGCCTACAACGGCTGGGACGACGAGTTTGACACCGACAACGGCTTCTCGGGCAAGGTGCAGTTCTGCCTCTCAATACGCGATCCGCGCATCGCAGACACCTCGCAGTCAAACGGATTCGAGTCTGACAACTGCGCCGACGGCTCGCTCGTAGAACCGTTCACCTCTGCAGTGTTCAGCAACGTGACATTCATCGGCCCGCTCGGACGCGACGCCAACTTCTCCAACGACGCTTCATACATCAACGGCGGCAGCTACAACCCCAACAACGGCTCTGCCCTCGGCAAATTCCAGGCTGCGATGCAGATACGCCGCTCATCTCGCCTGAACTGCTTCAACTCCGTAGCTATCGGATACCCCATCGGCCTTATCATCGACGGCGAGAAGGGCAACACCGTAGAGAGCGCAAAGAACGGGCAGATCGGCCTCCAGAACGTATGGTTTGCCGGCATGGGAATAACTGGCAGCGACGCAAACAAGGTATATGACGACGTGCTGTATGACGCACGCAACAAGGCTGTCATCGACGCAAACCAGGAGTCGTACTCCTCGACATTCTTCAAGGCGCAGAGCGGCAACCGCGTGATGCCCAACATCGCAGACCTGCTCCTCTCCGACCCCCGCCACATCGGCGTGAACTACCTGCCGACAGCGTCAAGCCCGCTGCTGAACGCAGCCTCATTCTCCAACCCGCTCCTCGCCAGCTGGTTTGAACAGGTGTCATACATCGGGGCATTCGGCTCGTCAGACAACTGGCTGGACGGCTGGACCAACTTCGACCCGCAGAATACCGATTACTAACCTTGCAATAATTACAGCCAGGGCATAACGCCCTCCCGATGCCGGCTCGGACACCCTCCCTGCCGGCATCACCCGTCTCCGCCCCCCGGCTTGCATGCATCGGAGATCTCCGAGATCTCGGATAAATCGGCGGATACGGCTGACTGTCAGCGGTGTGGCGGAGGGTTATGCAACCAATTTAGACATCAGCATACAGCCAAGTTACACATTTAAGACCGCCTACGCTTCAATTTTCGTAAACGCTTAATGTTCTCATTGGGATAAACCCGTGTTTCTACTCCACAATAATCCTCCATCGGATAACCATACAGCACAAGCCCCTTTGGATGCAAGACTCGCACTGCCTCTAGGAAGCCGACACGGAACATCTTTCTCGACATATAATCGACATTCACACCAATGTTGCTTATCGCATATATGCCGCCACTTTCGATACCGTCAAAAGCGAAATCAAGAGATTTATAACCACCCCAATTCAACCCTGGTATTACATTGATGCCCATATTTTGAGCGATCTGGGAAAGAGCATTGCGTCGAAACAGGTTCAGGTTCAGGTTCATCTTCATCTCAACTTCTTCCATATCAAGGGTCATTGAGAAATCTGGCGTTGTCATACCGCTTTCAGGAGGAATCTTGCTTAGATAGAACATCGGGTTAGCCCATAATCTCTCAAGGACACAATCATCAGAGAAACCATGAAGCCACACTCGAGAGCCACAGAGTTTTATATCCTGAATACCTACAAACGCATCAGGGAAATCACCATCATACTTGTACACAACAGGATTGCCCGAACTTGTTTTCACAAGGTCTTTAGTCAAGTCGTGTCTTAGCAGACCTAGTTTACGCTTGCGCTCATACCAACTTGTCGGTTTGCTTTTGCTTCTAGCGCATACTGTATTACGCAGACAAGTCATCATAGCGTCATACTCTTCTACAATGAATCGTATTTGCTGCTGTATTTCCATGATAATACGTCAGTAGTTGATTTCACATATAAGAGAGTCCGCGAGAACATCTCCTATAGGCACGCCATTCAGCTTGAGGACATTCCATAAGTCCGTGTCATCGTCAAATGTGAACAGGACATCTCCCTCCTCATGCTCGTTCCATGAAATTTTTCTGGCAATCCATTTCCCGTCCCAGTCCGCTTTGGCACGCACTCTCCAGAATTTGAACGGACTGCCCTCCATGAAAAACTCATAGAAATTGCCGTCAACCGTGTAGTAGAACACTATGGAAAACGCATGCTTCCAAAAGTAGTTGAATACATCCTTCGGGTTGTAGGATTCTGCATCGAGACAGTCGCTTTTGCTCCAGCCGAGGTCAGATTGGCGTATCACTGGCTCGCCAGGAAACCAGTTAGTCAAGATTACTTTGTCTTCTTCCATTTCATCAAGTGGTTTATCATATCCCACATCTCAGGTGTAGGCTTGAACACATTCTCTTTGTCATGAGAAATTCTTCCGATTTCACCGGTTTCCGGATTTACATTCACCTTATGCCAGTGAGATTTAGCACCTTCCAGATCAACTGCTTTGTACAACACATGATTCTTGTAGTAGAACACATGCTTGATACAACCTACAGTCTCACTCCATACTGCATACACAGAATTCTTGCCATTCGACATTACCGGTGTCTTGCCATTTTTGGACTTGATGCCTTCGATAATTTGGATATTGCCGTATGTGCCAATCAGCGAATATTCTCGGTTAGCAAACGGGATACTATTTGAACTTTGGTCGTATGAACCTCTGCCGCCCATAATTGTATTGTGTTATAAATTTATATTTATATTTAATTTGAAGTAGTGATATACGAGCCGAGCCTTGCCAATTCAGTTTTAGTTTCTAAATTTGCAGTCACAACTCATTTGATTTATCACGAGTGCTTATGACACTCCGCAGTTCCGCCTTTGCAGAGACGGAACTGCTTCTTTATCGCAATATGCTATTTCTTCATTGTATCCTCCTTTCTTTATTTTGCGGGAACATTTTCACCAGACTTACTTAAGTGCGAAAAACCGACAGTAGACTGCACTCCGACCGTCATGAACATGCCCTCAATTAAAGTCTGATGCAAAAGTAACAAATAGTTTCCATATACACAAACAACATCCACATTGCAACAATTATTGCGGATTTTTCTTAGGTGCTTAACCAGCCTCATTAGGGATTAATACATAAAAGATGGTTAGTCAAACAAATCAAAGACACAACTTTTCACCTGCAACATTTCCACATATCAATCTAACACCAACATCATCTCTCATAAATCAGGAATTTGTCTTTTGCGGCAGTTTCGGCGGCAAACGGAAGCAACCTGTCCTCTTCGACAAGGTCTACGCTCCTGTGCAGCAAGTCCTCCAGCCCTATCATCATGCCGGAGATCGTCAGGAGCGAAATCCTCGTCGTGCGGTCATACTCCACAAGTATGTCCACATCGCTCTCCGGTGTCTCCTCCCCTCTGGAACACGAACCGAACAGCCATGCCTTCCTTACCGGCTGCCCGGTAAGGAAATGCTGTATCTTGGGTATCATGTCCCTTACGCTGTCGCTTATCATAACTTGAGGCTTTTGATTATCGCAAAATTACACATTAGTTTTGACATTCTGAAATTCTCGGCTCACAAATCACAAGTTGCGACACCCGCAGCGGATACGGCTGACTGTCAGCGGTGTGGCGGAGGGTTATGCTTTTTTAGCGATTTTTCGGCGCAGCGGCAGTTGATGCCCTCATCAAAAATGAGTAATTTTGCCAAGCAGTGTCTTGCGGCACTGCATTGTTGTATGTTGGGCAGCTGGCATTTCGCCCTGTTTGCATGCGTCCAGCCATCGGCAGCGTGTTAGCGTTTGCCGGGTTGCGGCGCGTCCGGCATAAGGGGGCTGACGCTGCTCTTTAATATGATACTGATGAAAACTAAACGACTGATATTCCTACTGTTGTCACTCATATTGACGGTCGGGGTCTCGGGTGTGGCGTATGGTGCTGCCGCTCCCAAGAAATCATCGACCTCGCAGACTTCAAGCAAAAAGAAAAACAAGGCGGAAACGAAGTCCTCCAAATCGACCAAGAAGTCTTCCTCCAAGTCAAAGGCATCGAAAAAAGACAAGGACGAGGACAGCAAGTCCTCAAAGTCCGCAAAAAGCAGCCGCAGCAAGAAGAAAAGCTCCAAGGCCTCACAGAAGGACAATGACGACGACAAGGGCAAATCCGTAAAGTCGTCACGCAGCAGCAAGAAGGACAAGAAGTCGTCTGCAAAGGAGAGCAGCACCTCCAAGAAAAAAACGGCCAAAGACAAGTCAACAAAAGACAAGTCGAAGAACAACAAATCCACAAAGGACAAAGCGACCAAAGACAAGTCAACGAAAGACAAGTCAACAAAGGGCAGCACAGCCAAGGACTCCAAAGGACAGCCAGCCAAGCCGTCAAAGAAGAACTATTCCGTTGACGGCGGCGGCAGCAAGTCCAGCTCCCAAGCCAAGCAGGACAGCCAGCCGGCTAAAAAGGCTGAAACAAAGAAAGCGGAGTCCAAGCCCGCGGCAAGCACAAGCAACAACGACGCGCTCACAAAGCGTGTCAACGACCGTGTGGTCAACAGCATGTCGAAATCGGCGGGGACAGGGACAGCCAGACTGAAAGTAAACAGCGTGCGCAGCGACGACCGCCACAAGTCGGTCAGCGTGTCGCTAAACGAGGAGTTCACCTACCTGCCCGTGACCAAGGAGATGATAGGCAACATCGAGAAGGAGGTAGGCAAAGCGTTGCCCGACTCAATATCGTCATACCGCGTCAACCTGAACGTGGGCAACCGTCCGCTGTCATACTACATCAACAAGGTGGACCGCATGAGCGCACCGTCAAAAGAGCCGTTTGTCGTAGCCAAAGAGCCGTATGCCAAGGCCTCCAAGGGGATGGACGGCGACATCGTGGCTATGTGGCACAGCCACGGCCGCTATTTCCGCTCGGGCAGCTGGGTGTGGCAGCGTCCGTTCCTCTACGAGACGGCAGAGGACATCTACACAATGGGGTATGTGCTGCCGTACATAGTCCCTATGCTCGAGAACGCCGGCGCATACGTCATGCTGCCGCGCGAGCGCGACCCGAACAAGAACGAGGTCATCGTGGACAACGACACCAACCCCGGCGGCATGATTTTCTCGCAGCCGTATTACAAGGAGGAGACCGGCCAGACGCGCTGGGAACAGGGCGAGAAGGACGGGTTCATCTACGACCTGCCAGACTTCCGCGACACCGAGAACCCGTTTGAAGGCGGCACTTACCGCCAGACCAAGACCATAAAGAGCGGCAAAGCCTCCAAGGCCGGCTGGTATGCCGACATCCCCGAGGATGGCGAATATGCCGTGTACGTCAGCTACAAGTCGCTGCCAAACTCCACGGAGGACGCTCACTACACCGTCAACTACTCGGGCGGCTCGCGTGAGTTCTACGTCAACCAGACCATGGGCGGCGGCACATGGATATACCTCGGCACGTTCCCGCTCGAAGCCGGATACAGCGACACAGAGCCGGTGGTGACACTCGACAACATCTCGCACAAGGGGAGCGGAAAGCTCGTGACTGCCGACGCGGTCAAGATAGGCGGAGGCATGGGCAACATAGCCCGAAGCCGAAGCCGAAGCGACATATACTACGACCCATCTACGCCTGTCAACGACCTGGCGCAGAAGGCCGAACAGGCAGCTCCCGCGTCTGACGTGGAGAGCGAGGACGTGGACGGCGAACAAGCACCCGAGGACGAGCCGGCAGCCACACCTGTCAAGAAGGGTGCAGCTCCGAAATTCTCGACTTCAGGCATGCCCCGGTTTGTAGAGGCGGCTCGCTACTGGATGCAGTGGGCGGGAATCCCCGAGTCGGTGTATTCTCCGTTCCACGGCGCGGACGACTACAAGGACGACTATACGGCTCGCGGACACTGGGTGAACTACCTGGCCGGAGGCTCGCGTGTGCTGCCTGGACGCAACGGTCTGCACATACCCGTTGACATCTCGTTTGCCCTGCACACCGATGCCGGCCTGCGCAGCGACAACAGCATCGTCGGCACGCTGGGCATATACTACACCAACAACGGACAGAAATATGCCGACGGCACGCCGCGCATCAACTCGCGCATGCTCACCGACATCATAATGCGCCAGATAGTGGGCGACATACGCGCAGAGTTCGAGCCCAACTGGACGCGCCGCTCCATGTGGGACAAGTCGTATCTCGAAGCCCGTGTGGCTGAAGTGCCGACCACACTCATCGAGCTTATGAGCCACCAGAATTTCGGCGACATGCGCTACGGCCTCGACCCCAACTTCCAGTTTACGGTCGGACGCGCCATATACAAGGGCATGCTGCGGTTCATCGCGCAGCGCAAGGGGCGCGACGTGGTGATACAGCCATTGCCCGTCAACGACTTCGCCATACGCCGCACCGGCAAGGGGCGTTACCGCCTCAGCTGGAAGCCTACCGCCGACCCGCTGGAAGCGACAGCCACTCCCGACAAGTACATCATATTCGAGCGCACTGCCGGCAACCTCGGCTTCCGCAAGATAGCCGAAGTGAAAGGCACGAGCTTCGAGCTGAAAGTGACTGACACAGAGGTACACAGCTTCAAGGTGCTGGCAGCCAACGCCGGCGGCGTGTCATTCCCCTCGGAGGTGCTTGCCCTGCGCGAAAGCCCCGACGGCTCCGCCCCGGCCCTGATAGTCAACGGTTTCACCCGTGTGAGCGGGCCTGCCTCGTTCAGCGAGGGCTCGAGCGCGGGTTTCCGTTCGGAGGACGATTTCGGAGTGCCGTACATACGCAACCTCACATTCTCCGGACACCAGCGCGATTTCCGCCGCAACAACGGCAACAGCACCGGCATCAGCAACACCAATTATGTCACAGAGGTTATAGCGGGCAATACGTTTGACTTCGTGTCGGAACACGGCATGAGCCTCGGCGAAGCCGGCTACGGCTTCGTGTCGGCAAGCCTCCTCTCCGTCGAGAGCGGCGAGGTTGACCTGTCGGCATATCCCGTTGTTGACCTGATACTCGGCAAGCAGAAGACCACCATAGTGGGAGGAGGCAAGAGCGGCGTGAACTACCGCACGTTCACAGCACAGCTGCAGTCGCGGCTGCGCAGCTACCTCTCCGACGGCGGGCGGCTGCTCGTGAGCGGCGCATACGTGGCAAGCGACCTGTTCGACGACCGCAGCACAGAGGCAGACCACCGTTTTGCCCGTGAAGTCCTCGGCGTGGAGCTCGATGCCTCCCGCCGCCACAATGGACGGCTGGCGATGCGCGGAGCGTCGGGACGATACTCGTTCTGCAACACCCTCAACGACAAGATGTACATCGTCGAGAAGCCCGATGCCCTGTCACCCGTTTCAGGCTCGTCGGTCATCATGCAGTTTGGTGACGACAACAGCGCAGCGGCGGTGGCGGGACGGCGCGACAAAGGGCGCATCGTGGTCATGTCCGTGCCTTTCGAGTCTATCGAGGGCGACGAGAACCGCGACCGCCTTATGAAGACTCTGCTCGAAAACCTCCATTAAACAAGACTCTTTATATGAACGACATAATAGCATTTGAGAACGCAGCACAACTGGCCAGAGCCACCGCAGCAATGCCCGCCGACGGGTATGCGGCAGTGCAGATAGACCGCCGCGAGATGAGCGTAGATGCCGGCTGTCTGCGCCGCATGGAAGCCGTAGCACGTGGCTGTGGCGCGGCGATGGTATATTCGCACTACCGCGAGACTGTCGAGGACGGCAAGGTGGTGCAGCACCCTGTCATAAGCTGCCAGCGCGGCTCGCTGCGCGACGACTTCGACTTCGGCTCGCTGGTGATGATAAGCATCTCCGCCCTGCGCCGCTGCATTGACGCAACCGGCAACGTTTCAGGGCTGTATGACGGCGGCTGGTATGCCTTGCGGCTGCGGCTAGCAGACATGGGCATCGTCGCCGTCCCCGAATACCTATACACAGTGCAGCGCACTGACCACCGCCTCAGCGGACAGAAGCAGCACGACTACGTAGACCCGCGAAATGCAGACTACCAGAAGCAGATGGAAGACACGCTGACGGCATACCTGCACGGCAAGGCTCTGATCGATGCTTCCGACATCCGCCGTGTTGACGTGGAGCAAGGAGACTTCGCCGTTGAGGCTTCAGTGGTAATACCCGTGCGCAACCGCGTGCGTACAGTAGGCGATGCCGTGCGCTCGGCTCTTGAGCAGGAAACCTCGTTCCCCTACAATGTTATCGTGGTTGACAACGACAGCACCGACGGCACTCGAGAGCTGCTCGAGGCTATCGACGACCCGCGCCTCGTGCTTGTGAAAGCAGATGCACAGCAGATGCTCGGCATCGGAGGATGCTGGAACCGCGCCGTGGGCGACCAGCGGTGCGGACGCTTTGCCGTGCAGCTTGACTCTGACGATGTGTACAGCTCGCCGCATACCCTTCAGACGGTGGTCGATAAATTCCGCGCCGAAGGGTGCGCCATGGTCATCGGCAGCTACATGATGACCGACTTCGAGATGAACCCGATACCGCCGGGCATGATACAGCACCGCGAATGGACCGACACCAACGGCATGAACAACGCGCTGCGCATCAACGGACTGGGCGCACCCAGGGCATTCTATACACCCATTGTCCGCCAGATTCAGTTCCCCAACGTCAGCTACGGCGAGGACTACGCCGTGGGGCTGCGCATCTGCCGCCAATACCGCATCGGACGCATATACGACAACCTGTACTGCTGCCGACGCTGGGAGGGCAACTCCGACGCTGCCCTGTGCATCGAGCAGACCAACGCAAACAACTATTACAAGGACTTCATACGCACTGTCGAGCTCGAAGCTCGCACCGCGCTGTGCCGTGGCAAGCAGTGACGCACATAACCAAACACCCACAAGCCATGCAGGAAGCAATATCTGAATTCTACGACGCGCAGTTTGCCGCAATGCCGCAGATGAAGGAGAGCTATGACCGACTCTCGCAGGTGAAGCGGCGGCGCATCTCTATGGGCGATGCCGATGTCTTCGTGCAGTGCAACCCCGCACGCGCACGCTCTACCACAGCAGCCGTCAGCCCCGGCGACGTGGCTAAACGCCCCTGCTTCCTCTGCCGCAAGAACCGCCCCGAGCGTCAGCTCGCCGGCGAGGCGATACAGGACTACGAGATACTCATCAACCCCTACCCCATTCTCCCGGTACACTTCACCATAGCCTCGCGTGAACACCGTCCGCAAGACGGCGCACCGCTTGAAATGGTCGATATGCTTAACATGATGCCCTCGCTGTGCACATTCTACAACGGAGCGTCGGCAGGAGCGTCAGCACCCGACCACCTGCACTTCCAGGCCGTGCTGCGCAGCGAGCTGCCGCTGCTGCGTGCCGTAGAGGAGCGTCATGCCCCCGGCGATGCCGCAGCACGCACTTCCGACAGCCTCGGCGACTTCCCAATGCGATTCGTCAGCCTCGTCATAAAGCCCGATTTCACCGGCATGCAGCTGCTCGCAGTGCTGCCGCGAATGGGCGGCATCTCCGACAACAAAGCGACACAACGCGGACTGGTCAACGTGCTGATGTGGAAGGACGACAGCGGACTGCTGCGGGCATTGCTGTTCCCGCGCCGCCGCCACCGCCCCGACTGCTATTTCGCCGAGGGCGAGCAGGCAAAGTGGGCACGCCACACGCGGGTGTTCGAAGCCATTCATGAGGGATTGGACAGGCTGGGCTTCCGGGATGTCATCCGCCGGGAATGGCAGGCGGGGCTTGTGGTGTCTGCCATTTATCCGGACGATCCCAACTGGGACTTTGAAAAGGTTCACGACTACTGCTATGAGCGCGGCTTTACCATCTACCCCGGCAAAATCTCCACAACCAATACCTTCCGGCTGTGCGCGCTGGGCGCCATCGACGAGGCGGATATCCGGGACTTTTTCGCCGTGTTTACCGACGCACTGCGCGTGAC
>URTA01000013.1 GCA_900550645.1 uncultured Porphyromonadaceae bacterium | reverse complement strand
CTTCTCCGGCCGCCTGGCGTTCGCGTCTGAGAGCGTGCTGCGTTTCGGGACTTTGCCGATGCCTACATGGTGCAGCTTGCGCACCTCGGCGGTCATGGAGGCCTCTATCTCCCGCAGTGAGTCGAACCGCATGATTACGGCATAGAGCATCGTAAGCAGGTGCGTGAAGCCGTCAAAGCTCTTGACGTACCTCTCCCCGCCGTGCTTGCGGCTGATTTCTACTGTTTTTTCGCGGTCAATCGATTTTACAAGCTGTCCGTATACCGGCTGTCCGTAGAAATTGCTGCTTTTGCCCATGGTTATTCTTTTATTGTTTGGCGACACAAAAATAACCGGTTAGGGCTGATTCCTCCAAATGGAATCAGCCCTTTTTTCTCGCCAACTCTCCGAAAAGTTTAGCGGACACCAATATTTCAATATATAGTGTTATTTAAGGAGGGCGAGGAAGTCGTCCTCTCCTTTTATTTCGATTCCGAGCTTGCGGCATTTCTCGAGCTTGGCCGGTCCCATGTTGTCGCCGGCAAGGACAAACGTGGTTTTAGAGGATATGCTGCCGGAGTTCTTGCCGCCGTGGTCCTCGATCATGCGTTTGTACTCGTCGCGTGAGTGATGCGCAAATGTGCCGGATATGACTATGGTCATGCCGGCAAGCTGGTCGCCGGCGGCTTCGGTCTGCGGCATCTCCATCTGCACCCCGGCGCGGCGCATATCCTCGATGTTGGCCTGGCATACGGGGTCGCGCAAGCTGTCGTATATCCCTTGCGCTATCGTCGGGCCTACGTCGGGGATGGCTTTCAGCTCGTCAACTGTCATTGCCATGAGCGCGTCCATGGAGCCGGCGGCGCGTGCCACCTGCTTGGCGGTGGTCTCGCCTACGTTGGGTATCGAGAGTGAGTACAGCACACGCTCAAACGGCACGAGGCGCGTGTCCTCTATCCCTTTGACTATTTTTGCAGCAGTGCGCTCGCCCATTCCCTCGAGCCGCTCGAGGTCTTCGCGGCGGAGACGGTATAGGTCGCCGATTCGGCGTACAAGCCCGGCGGCATACAACAGCTCGGCGGTCTCCTCCCCTATCCCGTCGATGTTCATCATGCGGCGGGCTGCGAAATGCTCTATCTTGCCGGTTATCTGCGGACGGCATCCGTACTGGTTTGGGCAACGCCATGCGGCTTCACCCTCTATGCGCACCAGCGGCGTTCCGCATACGGGACAATGGCTGACAAACTCGACGGGCTTCGCACCGGGCTTGCGGTCTTTCATCTCCACGCCAGTTATCTTGGGGATGATTTCCCCGCCCTTCTCCACGTACAGGCTGTCATGCTCGTGAATGTCGAGTTGGCGCATTATGTCCTCGTTGTGGAGCGAGGCTCGCTTGACTACAGTGCCTGACAGGAGCACCGGCTCGAGGTTCGCCACCGGGGTTATGACCCCCATTCGCCCGGTCTCGAATGAGACGAACCGCAGCGGCGTACAGGCACGCTCGGGGTTGAACTTGTATGCTATCGCCCAGCGCGGCGACTTGGCAGTGAAGCCGAGGTTCTGCTGCTGCCGCAGCGAGTTGACTTTGAACACGAGACCGTCGGTAGCCACGGGCAGGGTCTTGCGCTCGGTCTCCCAGCGCGAAATGAAGGCATCGACATCCTCCATTGTACGCATCAGCGTCATCTCCTGCGACACCTTGAAGCCCCAGCGAGCGGCAGCCCTCAGGTTGTCGTAGTGGTTGTCGGCAGGGAGCATGTCGCCGAGGAGGAAATATAGGCGGCTGTCGAGGCGGCGGCGAGCCACCTCGGCGGGGTTCTGCATCTTAAGGGAACCGGAAGCGGCGTTGCGGGGATTGGCAAACAGCGGCTCCTCATTGTATGCACGCTCCTTATTCAGGGCTTCAAACACGTCCCAAGGCATCAGTATCTCGCCGCGTATCTCGAACTCGTCTGGCCAGTCGCCGTCAGGGAGTATTTTGGGTATCGAGGCAATGGTACGGACGTTGGCAGTCACGTCGTCGCCGCGAGTGCCGTCGCCGCGAGTCACGGCCTGAACGAGCCTTCCGCCCTTGTATTTCAAAGATATAGACACGCCGTCAAATTTCAGCTCACCGACTATCTGGAACTCCTCGCCGCCGAGGCCACGTCTGACGCGGTCAAACCACTCGTCCACCTCCTCGGGGGAGTATGTGTTGGAAAGCGAGAGCATCGGACGCTCGTGCAGGACGTGTGCAAACCCGCCGGAGAGGTCAGAACCGACACGCTGTGTGGGCGAACCAGGGTCAAGGTACTGCGGGAACTGCCTTTCAAGCTGCGACAGCTCGAGCAGGAGCAAGTCAAACTCGCGGTCGGAGATTTCGGGGTTGCTGTCCACATAATAGTTTCGGTTGTGGCGTTCTATCTCGCTGCGAAGCCAGCTGATGCGTTCTTTTGCCTGTGATTCGTCCATGAGTGTATGTCGGTGTGTGTCTATTGCGGTTAAATGAAAATGTCAGCGGGATATTCCACATCCCAGAGGTACAGGGCCTGCGGCGGCATGGAAGTTCCGGCAGCGCTCCGGTCCTGCGCCTCGATGACGGCACGGAAACCGTCGGCGGTCATCTTGCCGCGCCCCACGTCAACGAGCGTGCCTACGACAGCCCGCACCATGTTGCGCAGGAAACGGTCAGCGGCAATGGTGAAGACGTGCAGCCCATCAACGGGAGCAGTCCACTGAGCCGTGTCAACGCGGCAGATGTTGGTAAGCGCGTCACTGTGCAGCTTGGCAAACGAGGTGAAGTCGCTCACGGATAGCAGCATGCTTGCCGCACGGTTCATCGCGTCATAATCGAGGGGGAATGTGGACTGCCATGCCAGCGGATACAGGAACGGCGACTTGGCATCTGTGACGAAATACTTGTAGACGCGGCGCGTGGCGTCAAACCGCGCATGGGCATCATCGCGCACAGGGAGCAGAGCCTCGAGGGCTATGTCACGTCCGCAAAGGCGGTTGAGCGATGTCAGCAGCCTCGGAGAGTCAGCGACAGGGGTGTCCGTATCGAAGTGCGCGTACATAGTCCGGGCGTTGACTCCGGCATCAGTGCGGCCGGCTCCGACAATGGCAGTCGGCCGGCGCAAGACCGTGGTGAGAGCCTCCTCAACGGTCTGCTGCACGCTGACGGCATTAGGCTGCGACTGCCAGCCATGGAAGGGTGCACCCCTGTATGACAGCTTCAGGAAATAACGCATAGGCAGTCCGGGGTGTCAGTCGCGTTCCAGGTATGTGTTGCCGTACAGGCCGGAGCGGTAGTTGTTGAGGAACTGCCGCCCTTCCTCGGCGGTTATGACCCCTTTCTTCATCGAGGCTGCGACACGCGACTCGAGACTGCGCACCAGCTTCTTGGGGTTGTACTCCACATAGTCAAGCACATCGGCAACGGACTCGCCGTCAATGACCTGCGCTATCTCGTATCCGTCCTTGGTCAGCGCGATGTGTACGGCGTTTGTGTCGCCGAACAGGTTGTGCATGTCGCCGAGTATCTCCTGATATGCGCCCACGAGGAACACGCCGAGGTAATACGGCTCGCCCGGGCGCAGCGTGTGCACGGGGAGGTATGGCGTGCTGCCCTGCGGAGCTACGAAATGGGCTATCTTGCCGTCGCTGTCGCAGGTGATGTCCTGAATAGTACACCGGGCAGTGGGCTTCTCGTCAAGGCGCGAAATAGGTATTATGGGGAACATCTGGTCAATCGACCAGCTGTCAGGCAACGACTGGAACAGGGAGAAGTTGCAGAAATACTTTTCGGGCAGCATACGCGAAATCTTGCGCAGCTCTTCGGGCGGATGCTTCATTGAGCGGGTCATCTCGTTCACATCGCGGGCGACCGACCAGAATAGTTTCTCGACCTGAGCGCGGGTGGTCAGGTCAAGCAGCCCGAGCGAGAAAAGTTCCAGTGCCTCCTCGCGTATCTGCAGCGCGTCGTGCCAGTCCTCAAACACACGTGTCGGGTTGATCTTGTCCCATATCTCGTACAGTTCACGCAGCAGCTCGTGCGCATCGTCGGGGACAGTGTCGTTGTCGTTCCATATCGGCAGGTGTGCAGTTTCCAATACATTGATTATCAACACAGAATGATGTGCAGTCAAGGAGCGTCCGCTCTCGGTGATGATGCCCGGCTGCGGCAGGTCATTTTTGACGCACACATCCACGAGCGCAGACACCGAGTCGTTGACATATTCCTGTATGGAATAGTTCATCGAGTTCTCGCCCACAGAGGAGCGGGTGCCGTCATAGTCCACGCCCAGACCGCCGCCAATATCGACAAAATCGATGTGGAAGCCCATCTTGAAGAGCTGTACATAGAACTGCATCGCCTCACGCAGGGCAGTCTTGATGCGGCGTATCTTGGTAATCTGGCTGCCGATGTGGAAATGAATGAGTTTCAACGCGTCGGTCATCTTGTTCCGGCGCAGGAACTCGACGGCGTCGAGCAGTTCGCTTGAGTTTAGGCCGAACTTGCTCACATCGCCGCCCGATTCTTCCCACTTGCCCGAGCCGGAGGAACTGAGTTTGATGCGTATGCCGATGTTGGGGACGATGCCAAGCCGCTTGGAAACGTTGGAGATGAGGCGCAACTCGTTCATCTTCTCTACGACGAGGTAGATGCGGCGACCCATCTTCTGCGCCAGCAGAGCCAGCTCCACATAGTCCTCGTCCTTGTAGCCGTTGCAGACTATCAGCGAGTTTTCGTGGGTATTGACAGCCAAAACCGCGTGCAGCTCCGGCTTCGAGCCAGCCTCGAGGCCGATGTTGTACTTGTTGCCGTGGCTGACTATCTCCTCCACTACCTGGTGTATCTGGTTGACCTTAATGGGGTATACGATGAAGTTCTGCCCTGTGTACTCGTACTCCTCGGCAGCACGCTTGAAACAGTTTGAAATCTTGCGTATGCGGTCATCGAGGATGTCAGGAAAACGCAGCAGCACGGGAGCGGAAACATCGCGCAGTTTCAGCTCGTCCAGCACGTCCTTGATGTCAATGGGCGTGCAGCCCTCTTTGGGCGTTACCTGCACATGCCCACGCTCGTTAATAGAGAAATACTTCAGTCCCCAGCCGGGGATGTTGTATGTTTCCGCTGAATCTTCAATACGCCATTTTCTCATTTTCTGCTTGTCTGCTTATGTCGGTTGTTGTGATGTTGATGTATTGTTGTTCTGAGCCGCGCCAGTGTCCTGTGAGCGGCCGAGTATCTCGAAAGTTGAGGCAAACACCTCTGTGCGCTTGCGCGTGATGTGCAGCCTGTCGGTGTACTCGCGAGTACGCAGCGAACCCTCGAGGTAGAGCTTTGTGCCCTTGCGTATGAATTTCTCGGCGTATGCCGCGCTGCGCCCGGTCATGACAATGTTGTGCCATTCAGTGACCTTTATGTTGCCGCGAGTCTCGTTTGTAGCCAGCGAGAAGAACGCCACGGGGTTATCTGGCGCGGGATAGCGTATTTCGGGGTCGCCGCCCACGTTTCCGAGCAATATTACCTTGTTGACAGACATGGTGTGAGTGTTTGCTATATCGTTTTCAAAATTCAGATGCCTTCAGAGCCAGTCCCGTGCGCTCATGCAGCCCGAATAGGAGGTTGAGGACATGGACTGCATCGCCCGCTCCGCCGCGCACCACGGCATCAGCTATCACGTCGAGCCGCACTGTCGCCGCGTCAGGCTTATCTATGTAAATGAGGCACTTGTGCGTGCCTTCCACTTCCCTCATCTCGAGACGGTGCGGCGAGAGAAATGTGAAGTGGTGGTCGTCATATATGCCGTCATACAGGGAGCGTATGTCCTGCGGCAACAGCGTTGTGGGAAATGTGATGCCGAGCCTGAGCCCGCGTCCGGCGGCTGCACAGTCTGCAGAGGGAGCAAATACCACTTTGCTGTCGAAACTGTTCTGAACCGTGGCGAGGACAGCCGCCGCCTGACAGCCGTCAGCTTCAGGATTGCCGTCATACCGTCCGGAAAGAGAAACAGCGATGTCGTCGCCCAACAGGAGCGAAGCGGCAAAGGGGTACAGGGCAATCAGAGCCTCCACGACAGCCGCGCCAGGGACGTATGCACGTGTCGCGCCCCGCACGAGCGTCTTGCGGTTTATCTCGGAGATGCCCAACGCCATTTCAGACCTTGCGTCACGACCATAGCAGCCGGAAATATCAATGACACGTAAATCGGGATATTTCGCGGGATTCAGGGCTATATCCGCCGCATATTCAGACGGCTCGCATATCACCAGCGCGTCTACCGCCGACGGCAGCGGCGGAGTGTCGCGCAGCTGCAGGTCGGTCTCACCTATCAGCCCGTGGTGAATGGAGGTGACGCGCTCGCCGGTATGGCCAGGGGCGTATGCCGCCGCCAGCTCCACATCGGGGTGGTTGACCAATATCCTTATCAGTTCTCCGGCGACCCTCGAGGCCGCTCCTGAAATGCAGACTCTTATCATATCAATATATTAACGTGCGGCACGCCGCCTGTATTATGCACCGCGAGCGGCATGCCAGTTTCCCGGCTGCCACCCGCGTATATGTCTGTACCGTACCTGTATGCGCCCATTGTCACAGGTATGGAATCTTGTCGTCGAGCGGAAGGTAGCGAGCGAAAGCCTCGCGGGCCTGCTCGTGGGTCACACCCTCCTTTATGACAACGAATATCGTGTCCGTTCCGGGTATGGTGCCAAGAAACTCCGGAGCCTTGCTGATGTCGATGTCGTATGCCAGTCCCGGGGCATACCCGTTGCGTGTCTTGATGACAGCCAGGTTGCCGGCGAAGTCAAGCGAGATGAAACCGCTCTGATACACGGGGTTTATAGCAGCCTGTCCAGTTGCGAGCAACTTGTCCTTGATGGTGTTGCTGTCTGGCAAGATATACATATATGTACCATTGTCAGTCGGCACTTTACTGGTTTTGAGCAACTTGAGGTCACGCGACAGTGTGGCCTGTGTCACCTGGCATCCTCTCTCGTACAGAAGTGCCGCGAGTTCGTCCTGACTTGACACGCATCTGGTGTTTATCAAGTCAACTATCATCTCTACTCTCCTCTTGCGATTTTTCATGTCGAATTGGTGTTTGACTGTGAAGTACGGCTGTGTGTTTGTTTATTCTGCTTTAAGTGTGTTTGTTCCGGTATGGAAGTTTGCAAACTGTTATGGTATATACAGACTGCCTCTGCGCCTCCCGGCACAGGGTCAGACCGCTGCAGCAGGAAACTTGCGCGGGACAAGCCGTTTAACGTCCCTCACAACTTTCATCTGCGTTGCCACCGCCTGATGCTTTGTATATGAAACTGATGTGTATATCATGATTCACTCGCAAATTTAGGAAATTAATTCCGCATAGCGGCAATGCGTGCCGCTATATCCACGGCATTAACTCAATTTTAACAGACGGCGTGCCGTACCGCTTCACTTTTGTTCAGCCGAGCCTCCTCTGCTGTCGATTTCCTTCTTGATGAGGGCTGCCCGCTCGTAATCCTCGGCAGCCACGGCACGGTCCATCTCCTTACGCAGTTCCGGCACGCTCATCTTAGTGATGTCAGCGACAGTTGAGGCATGACCGCTCTGCGCAGCCTTGCCGCCTTCTGCCTGTCCCGGCTCGAAGCCTGCCTCTTGAAGCACTTCCGGGCTGGTATAGATAGGCGAACCTGTGCGTATGGCAAGTGCAATAGCATCGCTCGAGCGCGAATCGATGGTCACCTCGCGAGTGCCGTCAGACAGGTGCAAGTCAGCGGCAAACACGCCCGATGGCAAGCGGTGCAGCCACACCTCACGCAGCGTCATGCCGAAGGTGTTCAGTATCGTCGCCATGAGGTCATGTGTCAGCGGACGCGGCGTGATGACGGACTGCAGACGACACTCTATCGACTGCGCCTCTGCCACACCAATAACTATAGGTATGCGGCGTGTGCCGCCATGCTGCTGAAGCACTACGGCATAAACGCCGGACTCTATCTGGTTGTACGTTATTCCTATCAGGTCAAGTTGTATCTTCTCTGCCATTGTAGTTCTGTGATATTTATTGTTCAGTATTGCAGCCCTTGTGGCGACGGCGGCGCGACGCGGGTGCGGAAATCATGCCCGAACCGAGGCACAGCTCGCGGTCGGGGGTGTATACGGTCACATACTGACCCGGCGCAATGCCCTGGATATCCTCTGCGGAATGTATGGTGTATTCACCCTCGGAGGTGCCGCACACCATGCGGGCGTCGCTGAAATGAGGCGTATGGCGGTTTTTGAACGCCACAGGCATATCCTGCTGCCCCTCTGCAAAGGGATTGCCGCTTATCCAGTGCATCTCCTGAATATGCAACTCGCGGCCGTACTGCAAGGCTGTGTCGTAGCCGCGAGATACGTATATAACGTTGTCATGCACGTTCTTGCGCACCACATACCACGGGCCGCCGCTCAGTCCCAAGCCCTTGCGCTGGCCTATGGTGTGAAACCAATAGCCCTCATGCTCGCCAATCTTGCGGCCGGTCTCTATCTCGACCACCGCGCCGCGGCGTGTGCCGAGGTGGCGGCGCAGGAAGTCGTTGTAGTTTATCTTGCCGAGGAAGCATATTCCCTGCGAGTCCTTGCGCGTGGCGTTGGGCAGTTTCGCATCAAGGGCAGCCTGACGCACCTCCGCCTTGGTCATCTCGCCAAGCGGGAACATCAGGTGGCTTAGCTGCTCGTATGAAATCTGCGCCAAGAAGTCTGTCTGGTCTTTGACAGGGTCGGCGGCAGTGCCGAGGTACAGCCTTCCGCCGCGCTCGCGCACAGTGGCGTAATGCCCCGTTGCCGTGCGGTCAAACTCATGCCCCCAACGCTCCTCGAAGAAACCGAACTTGATCATCTTGTTGCACATCATGTCCGGGTGCGGCGTAAGCCCTGCCGCCACAGTGTCGAGGGCATAGCGCATCACATAGTCCCAGTACTCCTCATGGAGCGAGACTACGCGCAGCGGCAAGCCGTACTTGCGAGCTATGAGCGTACACATCTCGATGTCCTCCTCGGCAGAGCAGTCGCCCTCGCCGTTGTCCATGCCGATGCGTATGTAGAACAGGTGCAGGTCATGCCCCTCGCGCCACAGGCGGTCAACCGCCACCGCGCTGTCAACACCGCCTGACACCAGCACCGCTATCTTCATTCTCTTGCTTTCCATATATTTTCTACAGCCCTGCACGCTCACACCTCCTCAAGGGCAGACTCGCTCTTGTTGTCGGAATGTATGATGTGCAGCGACAGGAAATAGTCACACGAAATCTTGCCCGGACCCACGAGCATCAGGAAGAAGTAGATGCCCAGGAACATTATCGGCAGGTAGCCCGGCTGGCTCCACGACAGCTGCCACGCAGCCTCCTGCAGGTAGTCCGACAGCAGGTAATGCTCTGCCATGACCATGGCAATGAACGGCGGCACTATCATTATGCGCATCATCAGCCCGAGCATGATGAACAGCGAGCATACACACTCTATCGCCACCAGCACTGCCAGCGACGCCTCCGGAGAAAGCCCAAGCACCGGCGGGAAACCCGAAGCGACCTCGCCGAACAACGTCCATTGGCGCACACCGAAGTGCAGCATCATGATGCCCGCGAACAGACGCAGGAAAAGGCGGCCTATATTGGTATAGGAATATCCCGTAGTCCAGAAATAGACCCTCTTGAGCAATTCAACCAACTTTTTCATTGCGCAGCGGAATTAGTTTCTTCAGTCGGGGTTGCGTCCGAGGACGGCGTGCTTGGCTGCGCCGCAGCCTGCTTCTGTGCAGCGTCGCGGGCTATGGTCACGAAAGCGTCAGCAGGCATCACGTTGCGTGCCAATATCGTGCCGTCGGCAGCGGCAATATATGCACAGGGGGATATGCGGATGTCAAACGCCCGCTCCGGATGCTGCACATAGCCGCCGGTCACGAAATCCGGCAGCGAGGCGAGGAATGCGTTGCCATCCTCCGAAGGCTCGTCCGTGTCAGCCACAGCGACCGTCATAATCCCGTCACGGCAGAGGCGTTCCACCTCCAGCATAGTGCCGAGGCGCAGCGTCCACTGGCGCATCTCGTCCTGACGCGGAGAGCCGAATACCACAAGTGTATACTGAGCTCCCTGTTCCACCTGAACGGCATTGCCGAGCGAGTCCGTCATCGCCACAGCCGGCATCGGGCTTCCGGGCTTAGTGGCACGCAGAGCCGACAACTGCGTGGCATAGCGCGTCTTGCGTTCCTTAGGAACTTTCTTGTTCGCCACATACCCCTCGAGCATCATTTCGTACACCTCGTCAATGTAAAACTCCGAGCGGCGCGAATGGAGAGCCTCCTCGGCAGCACGCATGAACTGCGTGGCAAGCGACGGATTTTTGGAGAGCTTCTTGACCAGTGCGGCAACGGAATTGACCACCTTTGCCTTCTGCGCCCACATCATCGGTGCAACGTATACATCAAATGCATGCTGCAACGCCGCCTGGTTGACTGTCTTCTGCTTGAAATCCATCGGAGTCCAGAAATTATCCATCAGATAGTCAGAGCGAGAGGTGATGTCGCCCAGATATTCCGGAGCTTCAGGATATGTGAACAGCGCGTCCACATACACCGTGCCGTCGGCAGGTGCATTCGCGGCAGTCTGCGCCGCAGCCGGGAGCATGGAGGCGAGCAGTGCCGCCAGTGTGATAAACAGTGCCTTGGTCTGCATAGTTTCCGATATGGTTAACGACTGCGGACGCGCTCGCCCGCAGTCTGGCATGCAAAAGTAAGCAAAATTCCCGACACGGCAAAGCCCAGCCTGCATATTTTGCCAGACACGTCAGCGTGGGGAGGCAAGCAGCGCGTCTATCGGGGAGCGGACGACACGGGCCATGCGATAGCCGCGCTCAGCAGCCGCCATGCGCAGTTCCACCTCGAAAAAATGAGCCACCGAGCCTACAAAGCCCAACGGCATATCCGTAGCAGCTGCATTGTACAGGGCTACATTATTATCCAAAAATGCGCCGAACTCCTCGGCAAGTATACGCTGCACCGCATCTAAGGAGCGATGCCGGCCAAGGAACGGCACAAGCGTGGCAAGCCACACATTGCCCCCGGGGCTGCGGTAGACACGCTGCAGCGTCTCCTCGCGTGTCACACCGTAATCTTGCTCCAGTTCGTCGCAGTACCGCGTTGCCAATGTCCCGCGCAGAGCCTCGCGCACCAGGCGGCGACCCAGCGACGCGCCGCTTCCCTCGTCGCCGAGTATGTAGCCCAGCGGCGGCACGTTTGCCTCGACGCTCCCGTTGCGCCACAGGCAGGAATTGCTGCCTGTGCCGAGTATGCAAGCGATGCCGTCACCCTCGCCAAACAGTGCGCGTGCCGCACCCTCGAGGTCTGAGCCTACTCGTATCCGCGCCTGCGGGAAGACACACCGCAATGTTGACGCTACACTGTCGTTAATGGCAGCTGTGGCGCACCCTGCGCCGTAATAGCGCACTTCCTCTACGGACAGCGAGTACAAGCCGCTCTCCGAAACCGCTTCGATACATAGCTCATACAGCACAGAAAAGTCCCCCGGCCGAGCCGTGGCGGCATTGAAACCAGCGGTGGTTATTACTTCCGGGGCGTACCCCGGGCGGCATACGCCCCAGGAAATCTTGGTAGAGCCGGCATCGGCTACTATGACTGTCGGTGTCTGCATTGGGCATTACATTGTTAGGTCAGCGCAAAGTTAATACATCTCGGGCGATGATGCAAACGCTGCTCGACTAAGTTGCACGCTGTTTTGCGCTCTCACGCGGATTTAGTAACTTTGCACTCGCCGTGCCGCTCACTGGCACGGAGCTGACTGCCATGCAACTGAACAAGGAGATATTGCGGCTCACCATACCCGCCATAATCAGCAACATCACCATGCCGCTGCTGGGGCTGTGCGACACCACCGTGGCGGGGCACCTCGGTTCGGAGGCGTTCATAGGCGCAGTCGCGGTGGGGACTATGATGCAGAATGTCGTGTTCTGGATGTTCGGATTCCTGCGCATGGGGACTACCGGCATGACCGCGCAGTGTTTCGGTGCTGGCGACATGGACGGTTGCCGCCGCATACTGTGGCGCACTCTGACAGTGGGACTGGTCATGGGGGCGCTCATATTGCTGCTGCGTCCTGTCCTGCGCGAACTGCTGCTCATGCTTATAGGTCCGCAGGGGGAGGTTCGCTCGCTCGCGTCCACATATTTCGACATCTGCATTTGGGGCGCGCCCGCCATGCTCACCACGATGTCGCTGCAAGGGTGGCTGCTCGGCATGCAGACCACACTGTTGCCGATGATAGTAACCGTGACCGTCAACATCCTTAACATCGGGCTTAGCCTACTGTTCGTCTATGCAGGAGGCATGGGCTTCCCCGGGGTGGCTTACGGCACACTGGCAGCGACCTGCTGCGGAACGCCGTTGGCGATACTTGCGGCAATGCGGCGTATGCGCGGAAAGTCGCTGCGCACTCCACTGCGCGAAGTGTTCGCGCCGGACGGGCTGGTACGCTTCCTGCGTGTCAACAGCGACATATTCCTGCGCTCAGCGTGCATCATCGGCGTGTCTATGACAGTCACAGCAATAGGCGCACGCCTCGGCGCGATGACCCTCGCCGCCAACGCTGTAATGATACAGTTCTTCGTCTTCTTCTCCTATTGCATGGACGGATTCGCGTTTACCGGCGAGGCTCTGTGCGGACGGTTTGCCGGCGGACGTGACCTGACGATGCTGCGGCGCAGCGTGCACCGGCTGCTGATGTGGTCAGCCGCTATGGCATTGCTCTTCACCAGCGTCTACATGCTTTTCTACGGTGATATAATCTCGTTCATCACCAATGACCAGGCTGTCATCGACACCATACGCTGCTACCGAGGATGGATATTCGCCATACCCGTGCTGTCGGTCATGGCGTTCATCTACGACGGCTTTTTCATCGGCATGACAGCCACACGCCGTATGCTCGTGGTCACAGCCATTGCCTCTGCCATATTCATGACCGTCAGCTTCGTGCATTTCCGTGACGGCGGCATAACAATAGGGCTGCCCGAGAACAACGTGCTGTGGGCAGCGTTCATGTCATACCTGCTCGCCCGAGGGTCACTGCTGGCAGTGCAGTCGCGCACAGTAATGCGCCACGCAGCGCAGGGCGGCAACAATCAGCCTTGACACACCATGACACAATGATACAGTTCATCAACGCCAAAATCAACATAGGCCTGCACATCATACGCAAACGCAGCGACGGCTACCATGACTTGCAGACCATTTTTCACCCGATAGGCCTGTATAACGGCACACCGCGCTGCCCGTACCCGCTGTGCGACATCCTCGAGATAACTCCTCGCGGTGGCTCGGAAGACATCTACACGTTCAGCGGCAACAGCATAGACTGCCCCTTGGAGTCCAACCTCGTCTACCGCGCCGTGCAACTGTACCGCGCCGGCTGCGGCGGAGAGGGCTTGCCCCCGCTGCACATCTCGCTCGAAAAGCACATCCCTGACGGAGCAGGTCTCGGCGGCGGCTCTGCCGATGCTTCATTCACCCTGCGCGTGCTGAACGCCCTGTCACAAAATCCGCTCACAAACTGCGAACTCGAAACGTTGGCAGCGCGATTAGGCGCAGACTGCCCGGTATTCATCAGCAACCGCCCTGCATACGCCGAGGGAGTGGGAGAAATGCTCATGCCTGTTGACATAAACTTGTCAGGCCGTTGGACGGTGATAGTGAAACCTCCTTTCGGCATCCCCACTCGCGAAGCATTTGCCGGCATCACGCCTCGGGACAACCGCATTGACCTGCGCAAGGCTGTCACACAGCCCATTGATCAGTGGAAAGGATTGATTGCAAACGACTTTGAGGCATCGTTGTTTCCTAACCACCCGGAATTGCCATTCATCAAGGAAACGCTCTACGACTGCGGAGCAATGTATGCCTCCATGTCCGGCTCCGGGAGCGCGATGTACGGCATATTCCAGGGCAGAGACGAGGCTGAGCAGGCCGCACACGACAGCCGGTTTCTGCCTTTCGGCGTGTTCATAGCCATGCTCTGACGTGGTGGCACGTCGCGTTAACACCGTTTGGCGCACTATTTGCTGCACGCGCAGCCCAAAACAGGAAAGCCATGAGCAAGAACAAAGACAAAAACAACATAAAAGAAGAACAGACGAACCAGACTGCCGACAGCCAAGCCCAGGACGTGGAAACTCCAGCAGTGGAGGCTGAAAGCCAGGCAAACGAGCCGGCAGAGGAAGAAGATGACGCTACACGGATAGCGTCGCTGACCGAACAGCTCGAAAAGGAAAAGAAGGAGTACCTGTTCCTGATGGCAGAGTTTGACAACTTCCGTAAACGCACCATGCGCGACAAGGCGGAACTCATCAAAAATGCCGCCGAAAGCGCGTACACAGGCATACTCCCCATAGTTGACGACATGGAGCGTGGCCTGAAAGCGTCAGCCGGCGCAACGGATGCCGAAGCTGTACGCGAGGGGCTGCAACTCATTTACGACAAACTCGTGAAACTGCTTGAAAAGAACGGTGTAAAGGCTATCGACACTGCCGACACCGAATTTGACACCGAGCGTCACGAGGCTATCTCGGCAGTGCCGGCACCCGACCCTGAAATGAAGGGGAAGATAATCGACACTGTGGAGAAAGGATATACACTCAACGACAAGGTGATACGCCACGCCAAAGTAGTCGTAGGGCAGTAACAACAGACTAACAGAGGGAGCAGACTAAAATGGCTGAAAACAAAAGAGACTACTACGAGGTGCTGGGGGTGGCAAAGACCGCCACAGCAGACGAGATAAAGAAGGCCTACCGCAAGATGGCCATCAAATACCATCCGGACAAGTATCCTGACAATACGGAGGAAGAGAAGAAGGCCAAGAAAGCCGCCGAGGAGAAATTCAAGGAGGCGGCAGAGGCTTACTCGGTATTGAGCGACGCTGACAAGCGCGCGAAATACGACCGCTTCGGCCCGAGCCTGGGAGGAGGGGCCGGCGGCTTCGGCGGCTTCAGCGGCGGAGGAATGTCTATGGACGACATCATGTCGCAGTTCGGCAGCATCTTCGGCGACTTCTTCGGCGGCGGAGGGCGTGGCGGCTCTCGCGGCTATTCTCGCCAGCGTGTCAACAAAGGGTCGAACCTGCGCGTAACTGTCCGCGTAACGCTCCGTGACATTTACAACGGCGTAACCAAGAAAGTCAAGCTGCCGCGCTTCGTGGCGTGCGATGATTGCCACGGCACTGGAGCAAAGGACGGCACAGCGTTCAAGACCTGCGACCGCTGCCACGGCACAGGCATGATACAGAATGTGCAGCAGTCATTCTTCGGCACACAGGTAGTGCAGTCAGTATGCCCGGACTGCAACGGCGAGGGCAAGAAGATAACCGAGCAGTGCAGCCACTGCCACGGCACTGGCGTTGAGAAGAAGGAGGAAATCGTCGAGTTCTCAATTCCCAAGGGCGTGGAGGACGGCATGACCCTCACCCTGCGCGGCAAAGGCAATGCTCCGCAACACGGCGGTGTGTGCGGCGACCTGCTCATCTGCATACAGGAAGAAGCTGACCCCGAACTGATACGCGACGGCAACGACCTGATTTACAACCTGATGCTCGACTTCCCGACAGCCGCTCTCGGCGGAACTGCCGACATACCAACCATCGAGGGACACGCACGCCTGAAAATACAGCCCGGCACACAGCCCGGCAAGGTGCTGCGTCTGCGCGGCAAAGGTCTACCCTCGCTCAACGGAGGCGCAAACGGCGACCTGCTGGTCAACGTGATGGTATATGTGCCGCAAAACCTTTCCGACGCTGAACGCAGCGCAATAGAAAGCCTTAAGGACAACCCCAACATCGTCCCCACAGCAACGCAGTCAAAAAGCATTTTCTCAAAGCTGAGACACATATTCAACCGCGAAAACCGCGAAGGATAATCCACCTCCTCAATAATACAGAGTGTGCCACACCCGGCACACTCTTTTTTGTCGCCATACGTTTTGAACAATTGTGCATCATGGCTGGGACATTCCGGCACTCGGACGCACGCAGGATGCGTCCCTGCATTTGTGCCGTGTTCCAGCTTTGCTGCAACGTATGCGTACAAAAAAGACACACCCATTGCAGGTGCGTCCAACCAAACATTTATAAGTGCGGAGTGAGGGGGATTCGAACCCCCGATACGCTTTTGGCGTATACACGCTTTCCAGGCGTGCCTCTTCAACCACTCGAGCATCACTCCTGATGTCCTCGCCCTGCGGCGCGGCCTCTTGCGGTTTGCGCTGCAAAGGTAATGCTTTTATCCGGAACGGCAATGCGATTGTGTGTTTTTTTTATTAATTTTGCCGTGTTAACCGGCTCGGTATGCCGTATGGATAACGCTGCGACCGACACAGGGGCGGCAGCGGCCAGAGGCATACGCCGGATAAACATTTGACTATGAAAAAATTGCTTATAGCCATTGTGGCAATACTGTCGGTGCTGGCAGTGGGCTGCAAGAAAAAAGGAGGGGACGGCGCAAACGGTTTCCCCGCAAATTTCATGACCATGCGCGACAGCGAACGTCTGGAATACATGATGCGGCGCGTTGACCCAGACTCGGTGGCACGCTTCCTGTGCTATTCATACCTGGGCCGTGTGCCCGGCTCGAAAATCGACACTCTGGCAGTGGCGCACCTGTATGCGTGCGACAAGTACCGGGGCGAAGACTTCGAGAAGTACATCACCTCGTTTGAGGCGGCAGTCAACGAGCTGCCGCTCTGCGACAAGATGCACACGCAGCTTGCCCTCGGCACGTCTGACACCCTCTCCGTGGGATATGACCTCGGACTGGGATATGTGAGCCAGATACGCACTCGCGGGCTGAAACAGAAGGACATCGACACTGACATCGACAACCTGCGCAAGGCGTGCGGCACTGACACTGCCACCTACACACGCTTCGTCAAGGGTTTCAAGACCGCACTGGAGGCAGACCGTGGCAAAGACCTGCCCAACGACATTTATTCACGCTACATCAACCTGAAATGACATGAAACGCATATCTGAATACAGAGACATTTTCGAGGGCGGGCTGAGCCGCCTGACATACGACCGCCCGGGACTTGAACGCCTCTACGGCCCTGTCGTCTACGGCATCACCGCCGGCGGCAAACGGCTGCGCCCGGTGCTGACACTCATGGGCTGCGACGCTTTCTGCGGCAACGCTGAGGCTGCGCTCAGTGCCGCGCTTGGCGTTGAGATGTTCCACAACTTCACTCTGGTGCATGACGACGTGATGGACCATTCGGACATGCGCCGTGGCCGTCCCACCGTACACAATAAATGGGATGTCAACACAGCCATCCTTAGCGGCGACACCATGCTGACGCTCGCTACACAGCTCGTGATGGATGTGCCTGACAGCAAGCTGCGCCCTGTCCTCGACACGTTCAACCGCATGGCTGTCGAGGTGTATGAGGGGCAGCGTTACGACACCGATTTCGAGTCCCGCGATGACGTGACCGTAGATGAATACATCCGCATGATTACGCTCAAGACCGGGGCGTTGCTCGGCGGAGCGGCACGCATAGGCTGCATCATCGGCGGAGCGACAGAGGCGCAGGGAGGATGCGTGGACGAGTTCGGGCGTTGCCTGGGCGTTGCCTTCCAGATACAGGACGACTACCTCGACGTGTTTGGCGACAGCGAGACATTCGGCAAGCCTATCGGCGGCGACATCCTCAACGGCAAGAAGACTTACCTTCTGCTCGAGGCACTCAACCGTGGCAGCAGCGACAGCGACGCTATGCGCAGCGCGATGAAGATGGACAACAGCCCGGTCAAGATACAGACTGTCACACGCATATACGAGCGCATGGGCATCGACGAGTCGTGCCGCAAGGCCGTTGCCTCATGGATGGGCCGCGCCCTGAAAGCATTGAAGAAGGCAGGCCTGACTGAAGAGGGCTACGAGAGCTTCCGGATGTTTGCCGAGAAACTTATAGGCCGCACCAAATGACAGACACGCACACGCATCTCTACATGCCGGAGTTTGCCGACGACGGCTGCGAAGCCGCCGTCGAGCGGGCCATCGCAGCCGGGGTGACTCGCATGGTGTTCCCGAATGTCGATGCCGGCACAGCCGCCGACATGATTGCGCTGCACCGCCTATACCCCGAAGCCACGCGCATGGCTATGGGCTTGCACCCGACGGAGGTGCGCGAGGACTGGCAGGTACAGCTCGGCAAAATACGCGATATGCTGGATGCGGGCGGATATGTCGCCATCGGCGAAGTAGGCATTGACCTATATTGGGACAGGACATACCGAGCCGAGCAGATGGAGGTGTTTCGCCGGCAGCTGCGGTGGGCAAAAGAATTGTCGCTGCCGGTCATCATACATTGCCGCGATGGACTCGACGAGGTCCTTGAGTGTATCGAGGCGGAGGGCATGGGCAGCCACCGTCTGCTCTTCCACAGCTTCACCGGCAGCCCCGACGACGCAGACCGCATACTCGCTGCCGTACCCGGGGCAATGTTCGGCATCAACGGGGTGGTGACATTCAAGAACGCCAACGAGGTGCGCCAATCCGTCAGCCATATCGGCATCGGCCGCATACTGCTCGAGACAGACTCGCCCTACCTCGCCCCTGTGCCGCACCGTGGACGGCGCAACGAGAGCGCGTACCTGCCCGAAATATGCCGCCAGGTTGCGGAAACGCTCGGCATGACGGCAGATGAAGTGGAACAGGCGACCGACAGGTCGGCAAACAGATTTTTCGCGATGACATGAGCATGGTACTGGGCAGCATATTGTCGTTTCCATTGCAGCAGCCGGTGGCGATAGTCCTGCTGGTGCTGCTGATAATACTGCTCGCCCCGATGCTCCTGTCGCGCCTCAAGATACCCACCATCGTGGGCATGATACTCGCCGGCATGGCCGTAGGCCCGCACGGGTTCAACCTGCTGGCCCGCGACGCGAGTTTCGAGATATTCGGGCAGGTGGGGATACTGTACCTCATGTTCCTCGCCGGCATCGAGATAGACATGTACAACCTGCGGCGCAACCTGCGGCGCGGCATCGCCTTCGGCATCATGACATTCCTGCTCCCCATGCTTCTGGGCATCGCCGTGAGCCGATACGCATTGGGCACAGGGTGGCTGACCGCCGTGCTGCTATCCTCGATGTTCGCCTCGCACACGCTTATCTCCTACCCCATAGTCACCCGCTTCGGGCTCAGCAACAACCGTGCGGTGGTCATCTCCATTTGCGGCACTATTGTGGCTGTCTTGCTGGCACTTGTTGCGCTCGCCGGGGTCATTGACATACAGCAGCAGGGAGAGTTCAGCTGGCTCAACCTGTCGCGGCTGCTTGTTCAGTCCGCAATCGTCGCCGTGGCGATAGGCTTCACATACCCCTGGCTGACACGCCGCTTCTTCCGCCGCTACAACGACTCGGTGGTGCAGTTCGTCTACATACTGGCGATGATGCTGCTCGCCTCGCTTACGGCCAAGCTCGCCGGTCTCGAGGCTATCCTCGGCGCGTTCTATGCCGGACTGGTGCTCAACAAGTTCCTCCCCATACGGTCGCCGCTGATGAACCGGATAATATTCGTCGGCAACGCCATATTCATCCCATACTTCCTGATAGGCGTAGGCATGCTCATCAACGTCCGCGTCATATTCGGCAGCTGGGACGTGGTCTACGTCTCCGCCGTCATGTCGCTCACCGCACTGGCAGCGAAATGGATGTCAGCGTACATGGGGCAACGCATCTGGCATTTCGGGAGGAACGAGCGCAGCCTCATGTTCGGCCTCACCTCCGGCAAGGCAGCCGCCACGATAGCCGCCACGATGCTCGGCTACCAGTACGGTTTGCTCACCGAGGAGATGATGAACGGCGCGGTGCTGATGATACTCGTGTGCTGCGGCGTGGCATCAGTCATGACCGAACGCGGCGCAATGCGCATACACATCGACATAGCCGGCGAATCGCTCCGCGCCGACGGCAGCGACGGACAGCGGCGCAACGCACGCCAGCTCGTAGCCGTCTCCAACCCTGTCACCGCCGAGGAAATCATGAACCTCGCCATACTGATGCGCCACCCCGACAACCATACGGAAATCACCACGCTGTTCGTGCGCAGCACCGACGACTCGCGCATCGTCAATACCGGGCGCAACGCCCTGCGCCTCGCCTCGGGAGCGGCCTCGGCTGTCGATGTCAAGGTGCATGACATAGAACGCTATGACATGAACATCGTCGCAGGAATGGTCAACGTGATGAAGGAACGCGGCAGCACCGACCTGATACTCGGCATGCACCGCCGTTCAAACATAGTGGACACGTTCTACGGCAACGTAATCGAGCAGCTGCTGCGCACCTGCAACAAGATGATAATAATGTCACGCTGCTTCATCCCCGTCGATACCATACGCCGGCTGACGGTCATCGTCCCCACCAAGGCCGAATACGAGACCGGCTTCCGCCAGTGGGTGGAACGAATGGGCAACCTCGCGACACAGCTCGGCTGCAAGGTCGTATTCATCGTGGCTGACGAGACGGCGCGGTTCGTGCGCGGAGTGCTTGAAGCCGGGAAATACGCCATCGAGACCGAGTTCCGCTCCATGCAGTCGTGGGACGATTTCATCACCCACTCCGCCGACATAGAATACGACGACCTGATGGTGGTCATCGGCGCACGCCGCACATCCGTATCCTTCTCCACCGACCTCGAGAACCTGCCGGCACACCTGATGCGTTACCACTCGGCTCAGAACATGCTGGTCATCTACCCTGAACAGTTCGGCGCAGACGTAGAAATGCCCGAGCCGATAGACGACCTGCTGTCGCAGCCCTATACCACCAACCCCACGCCATGGCGGCTCTCGCTGACGCACCTGCGCGACGTGTTGACAGCCCACCTGCGCCGCCGTCACATAGACCGCCTACGCCGCAAGCAGAAAAAATAAACTTGCACCGTCACGCATTATTTATTACCTTTGCAACATATAAACTCATCAGACATGATACGCCCGATACCAAATCCACCGATGAACAGCGATGATGTCGCTCGTTTTCGTCAGGCAGTGGCGAAACACATCTGCGATGAATATACCGACGAGGAACGGCAGCAGATGAAGCAGCGGCGCGACACAGCCATTGCCAACGCTCGCCGCATAATAGCCAACTGCGGCGGCAAAAAACCATTGCTTGGCTATTGGGGATAAGGTGTATCGGATACTGACGAGTATATAAGCGGGTGCAACTGGTTAGAAATCAGAGGTTGCGGTCTAAGTGAGAAAATTTTATCGCCGAAAACTTGCACACTACGGAAAAACTGATTAACTTTGCACCGCAAAACGGCAAACGCCGCTATGCACGACATAAACGCTTTTCAAATAATTAGGAGAGGTGGGTGAGTGGCTGAAACCACCGGTTTGCTAAACCGACGTAGGACTCAATCCTACCACGAGTTCGAATCTCGTCCTCTCCGCCAATGAAGCTTGATTTTTTCAAGCAATTATCAAATAACGCCCAATTCTTATTCCCAATTTTGGGTACGGAATAGGGCGTTTCTCATATATGGTTATGAACTCTCTACATATTATGACATACATAGCATCACAACACCCGCACAAAGCTGATTTGACATGAGGCATACATCGACAATCTTAGCAGTGTTAGCCTTGCTTGTCTGCTTCTTTCAGTCCCATGCTCATGAAAATGGCAATTTCGGGGCAACTGAATTGAAAAAGGGGCAAGAAGAATATGAACAAGGACGGTTTAGTGAGGCATTGAGACTTATGCTGCCCTACCTAATGAACAATGCCGACAACAACACTATTTCAGAAAATGACCTGGCAAGAGCCTATCTATATGCCGCCAATGTACACCTGATGTATCTGGACTACGGCTCGGCCATGAAATTTTACCGCATGGGATATGAACACTGCTGCAACGGCAACGACGTGGACATGCAGGCCTCTTTTCTTCACAACATGACCGTGACCTCTTGCTATCTTCGCAACATACCTGATGCCAAGAGATACAATACGGAAATGAAAAAACTCAGTGTAAAAAACAAGTGGCAACAACAACAGGACTACCACATGGGGCTGGGCTACATCTCTCGCGAAGAAGGGAACTGGGACAAAGTCATCGATGAGATGAAGCAATCTTTGTATATAAACAAAAGCCATGACCTTGATGACCGATACCGTGCTTCCGCATTGTCGGAAATATACACGGCCTTTGAGCAGAAGGAAGAGCTGGATTCCGCACTGAAATACCTGCGCCCATATCTTAATCTTTCATTGCATCACTCCCTGACACCCATGACTCTGGATGCATACAGAGCTTTTGCACGTATATTTGAAACTAAGCACTGCCCTGACAGTGCAGCGCGTTACCGCGACCTCTATGCACGTCTGCTTGAAGCGTCCCCTTCGTCACAGGATTTCCTTATGGCGAAAAGCGACTATGCCGACTATGAGACAAAAAAAGCCACAAATGAAATCAGTTCATTGAGAATCACCATCTCAAAGCAAAAACTGACAGTAATATGCATCAGCCTCATATTGGCCATTGCTGTCTCAATAGGCAGCATCATATATATCCAAAAGCGCAAACTGACCAAGACCTACCGAGAATTGTTCAGGCGCAACCAAGAATTGACGCTCATTGAAAAGAGAAGCCGCGAGCTGGCCATGGGAAAAACATCCGCACCATGCCCGAAAACAGAAAAAGCGAGACACGAATCTGCCGTAATCCTGTACAATCGGATTGTTGAGTTCCTGAACTCTTCGGAGGGCTTTCTTGACCCGGATTTTTCAATCGGCAGTCTTGCCAAGGCTTTAGGCTCCAATACAAAATATGTATCGGAGGCAATAAACCAAATTGGCGGGACTTCCTTTCGGGAACTACTGAACCGCATGAGGATACAAAAGGTCAGGGAAATGCTGCTTGACGGCAATGCTGACACTCTTACACTGAAAGCAATTTCAGAACAGGTCGGCTTCCGCTCGCCCACCACCTTCTTCAGCGCATTCAAAAAAGCCACCGGCCTGACACCCTCACAATACATCCGAATGGCAAAAGAAAAAACCGAGCCAAACAACCCGACAGACAGCAAACAGCCTATATAACACATGGTTTTTATCCAATTTCATGAATTTGGACTAAGGAGGAAGTGCTTGAATACGCATTTCCTCCTTTTTCATACTAAATTTGCCAAAACGAATTTCACAAACAATTTACTACATGAACCAACGACAAATAGCAAAAGCTCTGACGACACTGCTGATTGCATCCATCATCTTTGCGCCGGGAAATTCGACATACGCCCAGGCCGTGGATGAGGCTCACGCATTGGAAAGGGCAACTATGTTCCACAAAGCGACAGCCCGGCAAAAGACAACCAAGCTGGACCTGTCTATCTCGAGTCCGAACAATGAGTATTACGGTTTCAACAACAGAGACGGAGGATGGGTGATTGTGAGCGGGGACGACCGCACTCAAGAGATATTGGCATATTCCCCGGAAGGGCACTTGGCAGAAGACAATCTTCCTGACGGCATGCGATACCTGCTAACAGTGTACCAAAAGGAAATCCAGTCATTACGCACACAGACGACAGAAGACAGACACGCCAGCATGGCAAAAGACCAAGGCGAAAGCATACAGCCGCTGCTCGGGAATACCGCATGGGACCAGCTGGAGCCTTACAACCGGCTTTGTCCCAAGTATTGGGGTGCATCACGGGCTGCCACTGGCTGCGCAGCCACCGGACTGGCTCAGATAATGTTCTTCCACAAATACCCGGCTAAAGGAACCGGCTCTCACACATACACCCCCACTGTAAACACTCAAATCGGGCCGCTGACAGTAGATTTCAGCAACAGCGAGTACCGGTGGGACAGCATGCTGCCAGCATACGATGCCGGTTATACCGATGAGGAGGCCGATGCCGTGGCAAGGCTCATGTACGACTGCGGCGTGGGCATGGACATGGAATACGGCGCACAGAGCGGCGCGGATGTCCGGAATATATGCCATGAGCTTGTTGACTACTTCGGCTACGATGCTTCTATAGCCTACAGGTCAAGACAATACTATTCCATCCGTGAATGGGAGAACATAATACGCGGAGAATTGGAGGAAAACAGGCCTGTGTTCTATACCGGCTTTACCGAAAATTCCGGCGGTCACGCCTTTGTGCTCGACGGGTGCGATGCACAAGGGTTCTTCCACATCAACTGGGGGTGGTCTGGCATGAGCAACGGATATTTCCGCACCACTGCACTTACTCCGCCGTCTCAAGGTACAGGGGGCGCTTCTGGCGGGTTCAACAACAAGCAGGTGATAATAACGGGGATAATGCCGCAGCGAGAACAACCGCACTCTCCGCACATACAATTGTACTCTACTGAAGCCCTGAAAGCCAGTTCAAACCACTTTAGCCGCACACCAGGCACAAACCTTGAAGTCCGACTCGGCGGCAAAATCGGCAACGGAGGCTGGCAAGATGCGACCGTTGACTTTCAGCTCGGCCTCTACAAGGACGGGCAGTGCGTGAGGCATTACCCTGGCGACAAAGGGAAACACATAGCCATGGATGAACAGGTGACAGGCATTTCATTCCGTCCTATTGCAGTGGAGGACTTGCCGACCGGCAGCTATATCCTTCGTCCGGAAGCCTGTGTAAGCGGCTACACTGAGTGTTTCCCCATCTGCGCACAGTACTTGTCATTGCCAAACTATCTTGTGATAAACGTCACTGATACATCTGTTGAAATCGGATACCCGGATTATCCGGAACTGAAAGCCACGGATGTTAATGCAGGCAATCTGTATCAGACTGTGACAGCGCCAGTTTCCGCCTCGATATCCAATGTCGGCTCAGTAGAGTATTACGGCAACGTCAATGTAGCTCTGCTCAACCCGACGACTCAGAGAAAAGTCGCAGAAGGCGAAAACTATCTGATAGACCTTATGCCCGGTGAAAAAACACATCTGGAGATGCCGTCAACATTCTCAGCCAAAGTGCCTGCAGGCAAGTACCTGATGGCGATCGTTGACGAGGATTTGACAAGAATCTCGGACTTGGCAGAGGTGGAATTGCTGCCTGCTCCAGAAGACCATGCCTTGCTCGAAGCTACAGAAGGCTTCCGTATAGACAATGCCTCCAGCGTTGACCCTAAAGACATAAGGGCATACGCGACTGTGATATGCACACAAGGCATCTTCTCCGGAGGAGTAGGACTGTACATCTATGACGAGTCTGAAAGGAATGTCTTGGGATGCGTCGATGTCAAAACCATATTTCTCGAAAACGGAGAAGAAGGGCAAATCGAGTTCTGCGGTTACATGGAAAACGCGGTCGCAGGACAGACCTATTGCGCGAAGCTGGTAAACATGGTCGAAAACGTGTACCTGCAACCAAGGGAAAACGCCAAATGCCTGTTCACTGTGAGCGATTTCGGCGGCGTAGAACCGACTGCTCCGGAACGCGACAATATAGTGTCTGTCTTCACAATCGACGGCAAACAAATACAGGAGCATGGAGGCGAGACTCACGGCGTGTTCATAATACGCTACACTTCGGGCAAAACCGCAAAAATAATACGATAACTCAACCAACAATCATACAATGAGATTCAAGAAACTAACCACCGTATGCCTGTTGACGACACTCGCAAGCCCTTTGGCAAGGGGAGTAGACCTGTCCGACTACAACGGGCGGATGTTCAACGGAGCTCTCGTCTACTCTGACGAATGGGCAAACATGTCAGTGACCCAAGCCCCAACGGGACTGTACCGCTTCACGATGGGGCAGAATCCAGCCATTGAAAAGAAATACAGCCGCATGGCTTTGGATTTCATGTCTGGCGCAAACTGCCGGGGAAAATTCTACGGCGTGCGTCCCATAACGATATTCGGTTCTCTGTTGAGTGTGGGATATGACTGTATCGACACACAATCATACTCTCTGGTCGCACAACAGTACATAGAAGAAAATGTCAACTGGGAAGCTGTCGGCTGCGGCATGACTTACGACTTAGCCAGCGGCCAAATCTACGCCGTCGAATACAATGACGACCTGACAGGTCTTTATTGGTCAACATTCTCGACAGACCCGATGGGGTACAACCAAATCACCAAATGGAAGAGCAAATTCGCCATCGTCGCCTTGGGCAACACGCCAGACGGTCGCTTCTACGCCATATCAACAGCAGGAGACCTGTACGAAATCGACAGAAAAAGAGGAACAACAACTCTTGTCGGGTCTACTGGCGTAAATGTACAGCAATCCACACAGTCACTGGTTTGGGACAACGCGAATGGCAATTTTCTTTGGACTGCCTGCACCACTTCCGGCAGCGGCATTTATGCTGTTGACACGCAAACCGGCTCTGCCACGCTCATACAGTCTCTCGACCACGGAGAACAAATCGTAGGCGCATGGTTTGAAGACAACACCGCGCTGCCTAAAGCACCAGCCGCAGTCACTGACCTCAAAGTATCATACGTTTCTCCCGGAAGTTCCTCCGCCACAGTTTCAGCCACATTGCCATCCAAAACCTTTGACGGAAGCCCCGTTTCCGGCGAGGTGTATTACGAGCTTTGGCTAGACGGAGAAATAGCAGTGGAAGGGAATGCTGCCGGCGGCTCGCCGATAACATACGACTGCTCCCTGGCTGAGGGAAACCACTATGTCTACCTGATGGTGAAAAACAGTGCCGGCTTTGCCCCTGCTGCATACGTCTATGAATTTGCCGGCAACGACACTCCGCAGCCTCCTGTTGTAACCGGCTTCGAAGTCAATGACGGTGTTGCTTCGTTGACTTGGGAAGCGTCCTCCACAGGCGTAAACGGAGGCTATATTGACGCTTCAAGCCAACGTTTCAACGTATATCGCATGCCTGGGAATGTGCCGGTTGCCGAGAATATCGCAGAAACGACTTATTCTGGCTCTCTGCCCGAAGACATGGCCCGGTACAGCTTCAAAATACAAACCACCTGCGGAGGCAAGTCGTCTACATTCGCGACATCCGATGAAATTCTATTCGGCCGTTCATTCACTGTCCCGTACACATTCGTATTCGACAACCCTGGCGCGGCAACACTTTTCACGACAGCCGACATCGCGGGAAACAATGAGAACTGGTCATACAATTCCTGGAACAATGAATTGTCTATCAGCTGCCCATACGGAGGTGAAGCTGACAACTGGCTGATTACTCCGAGAATTGCGCTCAAAGCCGGGACTCTATACCGTATGAGCGTATATGCGCAAGCCGGGTCTGCATACGCTCAGGAAAATTTCGCCATGGCATACGGCACAGGCAACACTGCCGAGGACCTGAACAGTTTCGTAAATTTCGCTGAATGGAACAAATACAGCACCGGCAACAGCGCAAAAGACATAACCGGCGACTTCTATGTGCCTCAAGACGGCGACTATTACCTGTGCCTGAAATACCAGTCTAACTCAGACAAGACTGACGGCGCAATGCCTGGATTCATGTTCCGCATGAAGAGCATGAGCTTCGAGGAAGTAGGCAACATCAAGGCTCCGTCTGCCACTGCAGACCTTGAAATCAATCCAGATGCTGACTATGGGCTAAGCGCGAAACTGACATTCACAGCTCCGGGAAATGCTATTGACGGCACTGCGCTGTCATCACTGGAGTCTGCCGACATATTCCGCGACAATTCAGAAACACCTGTCGGGTCAGTATCAGCACCGGCACCTGGCAGCAAGCTGGAATGGAGCGACACGTCTGTTCCTGACACAGACTTCCATACGTATACGGTAAGGTTCAAGAACAGCTATGGATACGGAGCTGAAGCCGAAGCGACAGCTTTCATTGGCATATACAGCACTCCGTATACAGAGAATTTTTCTGATCCTCGCCATGTGTCGCTGTTTTCATATTACGGTGAAAACCTGCCAGAAGACGCGGAAGTACAGTTCGGCAAGAACTACAACGGCGGTCTCGAGGTAACGTATTTCTGCACACAGACACCTGTGTCGCTGACTATGACAAGCCCCGCGTTCATGCTCGAAGCCGGGACTGTGTACCAACTCGATTACGATCTGGCATTAAATGACTCAAAAGAGGAGAACATATACAAGTTCATGCTCGGGACAAGCCCGACTCCAGACGGCATGACAGTCGAAGTGGCAGACCTGCCGCGTACTGGCGATATGGCAGCTCCCGTAAGCCATCAGTTTACCGTAGAGAAAAGCGGCGTTTACTATCTCGGTTGGAAAGCTGTTGCAAATGCCGACTACACGTACATAAGCCATTCTATCACGAACCTTAATCTGACATTGAAGGGTTCGGCAAAAGCTCCTGGAGAGGTTGCCGACATTGAGGCGACACCGGCTTCGGACGGCTCGCTTTCTGCCACAATAACGTTTACGGCTCCAGCTATGGACATGGCGGGCAACGACCTTGATGAAATTACGGGCATTAATGTCTTCCGTGGAGAGACCGCTACCGGTATGCCGATAAAGACTTTCATGTCTCCAGCTACCGGCGCGGCACTGTCATTCACCGATGAGAATGCAGACAAAGGCATCAACAAGTACACCATTGTTGCCACAAACAGTTACGGTGCCGGCAACGCCGTGCCAGTTGAAGTGTTTGTCGGCTTTGACATACCCGTGAGCGTATCTATGCTTAAAATAACGCCTGACGCTACAAACCAAAAACCGACACTGAGCTGGATACCGCCGCATGAAGGCATTAACGGAGGTATCATTGACAGCGACAATCTACGGTTCAACATTTATTCCATTGACCCGGAACAGCCGGAAGAGAAGCAGTTCTCCCTGTTAGGCACAACATCTGACAATTCCTATTTCGTAGACCGCACGCCTACAGACCAGCAAGAGATAGCCTACTATGGCGTAAGACCATTGCAAGGAGAGACTGAAGGTGTCACATCGATATCCTTCTCCATACTCGGCAAACCCTACAACATGCCATACACAGAATCATTTCCGGAAGGAGCATATACTACCAAACCGTGGGCAATGGTCAACACAGGCTCTACCGACGCACTGTGGGGCTGGGTTTCCGACGATGCAATGCAGACGGTTTACCCAGGCGTATACAGTCAGGACAATGACGGGGGAATGGCAGCCCTGATCAATAGACAAGAGGACTATGCCCTTGACAACACATTGATTTCACCAAAAATCACGCTGGACGGCAAATCTGCGCAGTTGACTTTATACGTGTATGCAGGGCTGGACAAGGCATACGACACGCCTCCTGTTATACAAGCAATGGTGACAACAGACGAGGACACATTCATACCTCTCGGCGAACCAGTAGACTTGACACAAGGTCAACGAGGCTGGCAGAAACTCACATACGACCTCTCTGCCTACAAAGACGCGCCGGCTCTGTCTCTTTTGTTCTACGGCACACTCAGAGGCTACCGCGAGTTCATAGCAATAGACAACATCTGCGTCTCGGAGGTTTCAGGAATACAGGTCATCAATGCAGACGAAAAGATTGTTGTCCTGACAGACAACGAGTCTGTCTCCATATTCGGTTCAGAGGGAAAATCAATAAGTGTATATACATACCAAGGCGTTGAAGTAGCCCATAGGCAAGGGGAGCATGACTGCGTAAAGATAAACCTGCCGGCTGGCATATACCTCGTTAAGGTAGGCAACACTGTCCAGAAGGTGGTAATCTAACAATCGCTCAACCGCGAAGTACTATAACAGAAACTTGCTTAAACGGCTGCAATGGAATATTTCCTGTTGCAGCCGTTCCTCTATATTGCCGACCAATATCTGCTGTGATTTTGGATTTGGTGATGTGGATGACTTTGCGTAAATTTGTGGCTGATACCAACGCACTGAAAAGGAACTAACTATATGATGGACTTTACTCCGATAGCAAGGCATTTTATGGCGAAGCGGGCTGCGAGGACTGACCGCTGGGCCGCCGAGGGCGAGGACATTCAGCGTGTACAGCTGGCGTGGCTGCTCTCTCGCGGCGGCAACACTGCTTACGGCAGGTCTGTGGGACTGGACGGCTGCTGCGGCTATGAGGCGTTCCGCGAGCGTGTCCCAATGGTGGACTATGAGCCGCTGCGCCCTTACGTCATGCGCATGATACGCGGAGAGGGCGATGTGCTGTGGCGCGGCAAGTGTCTGCGCTATGCCCAGTCGTCTGGCACTTCAGGGGGCAAGTCTAAGTACATACCGGTGACGGACGACTCGCTGAGGCACAACCATTACCCGGGCGCTAGCGACAGTGTGGCGCACTACCTGCGTGCCACTCCAGGCAGCCGTATGTTCTCGGGCAAGGGATTCATCCTGGGCGGCAGTTTCGCCAACGAGCTGCATGAGGCTGATATAGCACACGGTGTGCGCATCGGCGACCTGAGCGCAACACTTATAGACCGCATACCGGCGGGAGCGGGGCTGTTCCGCGTGCCGTCCAAGCGCATTGCGCTGATGCCTGACTGGGAGGAGAAGCTGCCGGCTCTGGCTCATGCTGCGTTGAAGTGCAACATCACCAACATCTCGGGAGTGCCGTCGTGGTTTCTGACCGTGATACGCACGGTGCTACAGATAACCGGGGCGGAGCGCATCACTGACGTGTGGCGCAACCTCGAGGTGTTCTTCCACGGCGGCATCGCATTCGCTCCCTACCGCGAGGAGTATGCGCGGCTGTGCGACCCTGCGCAGATGCACTATGTGGAGACGTACAACGCTTCGGAAGGGTTCTTTGCCAGCGCGACAAGCCCTGGCGACAGGGAGATGCTGCTGCAGATAGACAGCGCGGTGTTCTACGAGTTTCTGCCGCTGGGTGGGGACTCCCCTGTCCCGCTGTGGGAAGTGCAGCAGGGCAAGGTATACGAGTTGATTATCACGGCCGCCAACGGGCTGTGGCGTTACCGCATAGGCGACACGGTGCGCATAGAGTCAACCGCGCCGGTCAAAATAACCATAGCCGGGCGCACCAAGTCGTTCATAAACGCTTTCGGCGAGGAGGTTATGGAGTACAATGCCGATGACGCCATAGCGAGTGCAATGCGCCTGACCGGTGCAAGGATAGCCAACTACACTGTCGCGCCGGTATATGCACGCAACGGCGAGCGAGGATGCCACCAGTGGATAATAGAATGGCTGACACCGCCGTCAGACACCGCCGCGTTTGCCGCCGAACTCGACCGCCGTCTGCAGGAGGTCAATTCCGACTACCAGGCTAAGCGCAGCCACGACATCTTTCTCGCGCCGCCGCAGGTGGTGACAGTTCCCTCCGGCACTTTCGACCGCTGGCTCGAAACACACGGCAACGGCAAGCTCGGTGGGCAGCGCAAGATACCCCGGCTGAGCAACGACCGCCGCATCGCAGAACAGCTGGGCATAACAGAACGGCAGCCGTAACGGAGCCATACGTCCGTCACAGCTGCCATATCGGGTTCGTTCACTAATCTTATTTCACAAGGACAAGGTATTGCCAGGGAGACAGGGTCGCGGGCAGTGCCGTCACCTTCTCTTGCGAGAACCATTCCGTCGCGCCGGAGAGCGCAGATGCGTCAACGCTGAGGCGCAGGGGCTGCTCCTTGCCGCTGAGGTTGGCTATCACGGTCACCTCGTTGCCTGACGCTGTACGCTGGAAAGCCATAACGTCATCGCTGCCGGCATTGATGTCCGTAAAGTTGAACACGCCAGCGGCAAGAGCCTTGTTGTCATGCTTCAGCGCGTTGAGCATGCGGTAAAACGCCGTGTACTCATTATACTTATAGACAGGCACTTGGTCGTGCTTGAAAAACTCGAAGGCGTGATTCCAGCCCACTTCCTGACCGGTGTACATCATCGGCATTCCGGGGAGAGTGTAGCTCAACACAGCGAATGTGTTCACCGCCTCGCCAAAGCGGTCAAACTCCGTCCCCTCCCATGAATTGAGGTCATGGTTGGTAATCATGTTCATGTTGATTGCGCCCTGCGGATACTGACGGTGCTGCTTGAGCAGCAGGTCAGTAAGCGTGCGTGCGTTGGACTCCGGGAGATTCTGCCCATGTCCGACGGCATACTTGTTGACGCCCTGTGTAGCGGCCACGGCATTGAAGGCATCCTTCATCGGCCAGTTATAGTCAGCGTCAAAGGCACGAAGCGTCAGTTCGGCCTTGGAAGCCTCGGCCAGCATGAACACCGGCTTGATTTGGTCGAGACGGGCGCGAGCCTCCTCCCAAAACGATGTCGGCACTTCGCCAGCCACGTCGCAACGGTAGCCGTCTATGTCGGCTTCCTTCACCCAATATTCGAGCGCGTCTATCATAGCGGCACGCAGCTGCGGGTTGGAATAGTCCAGCTTGTAGGTGTCAGTCCAGTCAAACGGGCCGAACATCTCCCCCTTCTCGTTGCGTGCATAGAAATCGGGGTGTTCCTTTACCCACACGTTGTCGCAGCCCGTATGGTTGCATACCTCGTCGATTATGACCTTCATGCCCAGGCGGTGGGCTGTCTTGACAAAAGAGCGAAGGTCGTCGAAAGAGCCGAACTCAGGGTTGACCGCCTTGTAGTCAGCCACGGCATAGTACGAGCCGAGTTCACCCTTGCGGTTGAGCTTGCTGATAGGGTGTATGGGCATAAGCCACAATATGTCCACGCCCAGATCCTGAAGTCGAGGCAGCTGCTTCTCCATTGCGGCGAGAGTGCGCTCGGGTGTGCCTTGACGCAGGTTGACCTCATAGATTACGGCATTTCTGACCCAGTCGGGGTGCTGTGCCTCCGTGTTGAGTGTGCCGTATTCCGGTTCACCGGCAAACGACGGCAGGGCGATGCCGCACGCTGCTGCACAGAGCAACAGGCGGCTCACAAGTCTGTTGATACGATTCATGTTGTAAGTATTTTATTTACAAGTAGGTATATGGTTTCTTATCCACGGCCACATGCCGGCTGGTGCGCATCGCGCAGCAGGTCGTTGACAGTCTTGACGGGATTGAATGTCGAGGCCGGCACTTCCACGAACACGGTGTTCCAGTCAGACATTGCGCCGTTCCACAGCCCCGGCAGCTCCAGAGCCCTTATCTCGACACCGCCACGGCTCTTCTGCGAGATGAAGCCGGTCTGCGGGTCTATATAGTCAGGCAGGTTGAACTTATTGCCATGGCAGTCGCGTATGGCGCACACCAGGTCAACGGGGTTGAAGTGCGTGGCTTGGCTCACTATCTCCGCCGAGCGGCTGTCGGTCATGTCTATCTGCGAGGACTCGAGTATCTGCGGCGACACCGTGCCGTCGGGGTTGCGTGCGAGGAACGGACCACCGCCGGGTTCACCCTCGTTGACGACCATGCCGCATACACGGACAGGGCGGTTGAACTTGCGGTGCAGGTAATCTGCCGTTGCCTCATCATCCATACCGTCTGCGCCGTCATGAGAGATGCACAGCGTCTCACGCGCAAAGGCAAGCATCTCTGCAAGACCCTGACGCGAGGGAGTGCCTTGGGATAGGATGGCGCAATACCGGTCTATCTGCTGCTTGACATCGACAAGCACACCCCCTATCACTTTCTTGTATTTCACAGTGGCTTCGCGGCGGCTGTCGGGGACAACGTTGTCGATGTTCTTGAGGAAAACGATGTCGGCATCGAGGTCGTTCAGGTTCTCTATCAACGCTCCGTGACCGCCGGGGCGGAAGAAGAGCGTGCCGTCCTCGCGGTATGGCGAACCGTCCATGGCAGCAGCCACAGTGTCAGTCGAGGGTTTCTGTATGCTGAACGAGATGTCAAACCTTACGCCATATTCGCGCTCCATGCGTCGGCAGACCTCTTCAACCTTTGCGCGAGCTGCATCGAGATGCTCGGGGCTAATGGTGAAATGCACGCGGGCAACGCCGTCAGCGCCAGCGGCATACTGCGCACCCTCGGCGAGCTGCTCCTCAAGGGGCGTGCGAGTGCCGCCTACAGTCTTGTGAAACTCCAGCAGGGCTTTGGGCATGCTTCCGTAACCCAGCCCCTCGTCAGAAACGAGCAGCTGCGCCACCTCGCGGAAACGTCCCTCGGAGATGAGAGTAAGGACGCTCTTGCCGGCCACTCGCATCGCAGCCTTGTTCAGCAGCGGAAAGAACGCGAAATCGGTGATGCGGCTGAAGAAAGCCTTCATGAAGTCTGTGTCAGGGGCTTCCGCGCCGGAATTGACAAAAGCGAACACGTTCTTGAACATGCGGGAAGCAGCACCTGAGGCGGGCACCATTTTCACCACCTTAGCTCCGTCGGCAACTCGGCTGTCCCATACAGCGGAGTAACGCTGCGCGTCCTCCTCGCTTGGGCGCATGATGCCGTGGCCTACAGCAGCCGCCGCATCGATGTGCATCGGGGGGAATCCGTCAGCTATCATTGTGAGCTGCTTCGCGAGCTGTCCCTCGCTTATTCCCTTGGTGTCAAGCAGTTGAATGTCTTTTTTGTCGAGTTTCATAATTGATGTCATGTTTTGCGGACATCCGGGGTCAAGACCGCGAAACGTCCTTTATACCTTTGGTTGATTTTATCTTTTGCAGCAGCCTGTTGAGCATTGCTGTGTCTGCGATGCCTATGGTCAGGTAGCCCTGAAAAATGCCGTCGTGCGAGTCGATGGAGATGTTGCGCAGGGTCATGCCAGGGCTTTTCTGTATCATCGACGTTACGGTGGTCACGACCTCGATGTCATCGTTGCCGACTATTCGCAGTGTCACAGGCATCATCTCGCCGCCGTTCTTGTCACTCCAGCGCGTGGATATGATGCGGTACGGATACCGGCGGCGTATGTTGGCGGCGTTGGGGCAGTCGCTTTTGTGTATCTTGACAATGCCGTCAGAGGATATGAACCCGAACACGTCATCGCCGTAAATGGGATTGCAGCAACGTGCGAAGCGGTAGTTCATGCCGCGCAGCGACTTGTCGCCAATGGTGAGTATCTCCGTCTGCTTGCCAGTCTGCGTCTGGGGCGTGTTGTTTATCTTGAAGCCCTCTGCGCTCGCCGGTACATTCTCCTCCTCAGCCTTGCTCTCGGTGTCGAGAGCGTCTGTATAGCGTGCGATGAACTTGGCGGCATCGACCTTTTCGTCAGCCACGTCGGCAAAGAAGTCGTTGAGGTACTTGTAGCCCATCTTCTTGATGAGTCGCATTAGCAGAGCCTCGTCTATTTCGACCTTGCGGTTTCGTGCGCGGCGTTGCAGCAGCTCCTTGCCGAGCGATGCGCGTCGTGTGCGCTCCTCGTTGAGGCTTTGGCGTATCTTGTTGCGAGCCTTGGAGGTGACGACAATGTTGAGCCAGTCCTGCTTTGCGGTCTGTGTGGGCGAGGTTACGACCTCAATCGAGTCGCCGTTCTGTATGTGGTAGTTTATCTTCTTGTGCGAGCCGTTGACCACAGCTCCCACGCAATGCTCGCCGACACGGCTGTGTATCTGGAAAGCGAAGTCGAGCACCGTCGCTCCGGCAGGGAGGCGCAGCAGGTCGCCCTTGGGGGTGAAGGCGAACACCTCGCCGCCGTAAGCGTCTATCTTCATGTCCTTCATCAGACGCATCGGCCCTTCGTCGGCGTTCTCGAGTACCTCGCGGACATTGTTCATCCAGCGGTCAGCCACATCTGCATGTCCTCCCTTGTACCGCCAGTGGGCGGCAAGGCCTTTCTCTGCCACCAAATCCATCGCACGCGAGCGGAACTGCACCTCCACCCACTTGTTGCGCGGTCCCATGACCGTGGCGTGGAGGCTCTCATAGCCGTTGCTCTTGGGGATCGTTATCCAGTCGCGCATACGCGCAGGGTTGGCGCGGTACATGTCCGCGACTATCGAATATGCCAGCCAGCAGTCCTGTTTCTCCTTCTCGGGGGGTGAGTCGAGTATGACGCGGATAGCGAACAGGTCGTATATGTCCGACATATCCACCTTCTTCTTGCGTATCTTGGCCCAAATAGAGGATATCGACTTGGTACGCCCCTTGATTTCAAACTTCAACCCGGCCTCCGAGAGCTTCTGGCTCACGGGCTTGATGAAGTCGGCTATGTATGCGTCGCGGTCGCGCTTGGTTTCGTTGAGACGTGCGGCTATCTGCTTGTATACCTTGCGGTCGGTGTATTTGAGCGAGAGGTCCTCGAGTTCACCCTTGATAGCGTACAGGCCGAGGCGGTGGGCAAGCTGGGCATACAGGCAGTTGGCCTCAAACGCCACCTCCTGCACCCACTTCTCGTCAGGGTGGAGGTTGATGGCACGCATCAGGGCGAGGTTTTCCACTATCATAATAATAATGACGCGAATGTCGGAGGCGAGCGAGAGCAGCAGTCCGCGGAAATTGTCCTGGTCGGCGTGTATGCCCATGTCGCTGTACCGTTTGACACGCAGCATGCCGTCGATTAGCAAAGCCACGTCGTCGCCCCAGTCCTGACGGACCTGTGCAGAGGAGAACACGCCCTCACGGACGTATGTGGTCAATGCGCACGCGGCGAGAATCTCGGGGTCTGCCTCAATTTTCTCTGCAAACAGCAGGCACAGCGACATCACCATGCGGCAGCGCAGCAGTCCGTGTTCGTCGCGAGGTGAAATGCCGGAAGCCGAGACGGCGTCAATATACCGGCGGGCAGTCTGCCGCAGTTCAGGGCTAAGGACACGCTCTGCCAGCTCACGGCACTGGCGGCGCATCGGCACAAGTTCACGAAGTTCGTTGACAGCGGTTTTCATGTCGTTTTAGACGATAGTGTTTCTGTTCCGTGTTCTACAGTAATAACGCCGCCCGGAGGCGATTGTTATTTCGGTCCGGGCGGAATTGCCATATCTTAAGTCTGCGGCGTGTCACTGCAGCTTGCGGTATCGTATGCGATGCGGGGTGACGTTGCCGTCGCGCTTGCGGCGGTACTCCTCGTAGTCGCTGTACGAGCCTTGGTAGAAAGTCACCTTGCTGTCGCCCTCGAATGCGAGTATGTGCGTGGCGATACGGTCGAGGAACCAGCGGTCGTGGCTCACTACGACAGCACAGCCGGCGAAATTCTCCAGACCCTCCTCGAGTGCGCGGAGCGTGTTGACGTCGATGTCATTGGTAGGTTCGTCGAGCAGCAGCACGTTGCCCTCCTCCTTGAGAGCCATGGCCAGGTGCAAGCGGTTGCGCTCGCCGCCGGAAAGCACGCCTATCTTCTTCTCCTGGTCTGCGCCGGTGAAGTTGAACTTGGACAGGTAGGCTCGTGCGTTCATGTCGCGCCCGCCCATGCGGAACGACTCCACGCCCTGCGAGATGACCTCGTATACGCTCTTCTGCGGGTCGAGATCCTTGTGCGTCTGGTCCACGTAAGCCACCTTGACGGTTTCGCCCACGTCAAATGTGCCGCCGTCCTGCTTCTCCTGCCCCATGATGAGTCGGAAGAGTGTGGTCTTGCCCGCGCCGTTAGGGCCGATTACGCCCACTATGCCGTTGGGAGGCAGCATGAAGTTGAGGTCGTCAAACAGCACCTTGTCGCCGAAAGCCTTGCTCACGCCGATGGCTTCGATGACCTTGTTGCCGAGGCGCGGCCCGTTGGGTATGAATATCTCGAGTTTTTCCTCGCGCTGCTTCTGGTCCTCGTTGAGGAGCTTGTCGTAGCTTGACAGACGCGCCTTGCCTTTTGCCTGACGCGCCTTGGGAGCCATGCGCACCCATTCCAGCTCGCGCTCGAGGGTCTTGCGGCGTTTCGAGGCCTGCTTCTCCTCCTGCGCCATGCGGAGCGTCTTCTGCTCGAGCCATGAGGAATAGTTGCCCTTCCAGGGTATGCCCTCGCCACGGTCCAGCTCGAGTATCCACCCAGCCACATGGTCGAGGAAATAGCGGTCGTGCGTCACGGCGATGACCGTGCCGGGATACTGCTGTAGGTGCTGCTCGAGCCAGTCTATCGACTCTGCGTCGAGGTGGTTGGTAGGCTCGTCGAGCAGGAGTATGTCAGGCTGCTGCAAGAGGAGGCGGCACAGAGCCACACGGCGGCGTTCACCGCCGGAGAGCGTAGACACCGGCTGGTCGTCAGGCGGACAGCGCAGAGCGTCCATGGCACGCTCGAGGCGGTTGTCGATGTTCCAGGCATCGGCTGCGTCCAGCTTGTCCTGAAGTTCTCCCTGGCGGTTGATGAGAGCGTCCATCTTTTCAGGGTCTTCCAGCACAGCGGGGTCGGCGAATGCCTCGTTGACACGCTCAAACTCTGCCAGCAGGTCCATGACGGGCTGCACGCCCTCTTCCACGACCTGTCGCACAGTCTTCTCGGGGTCGAGCTTCGGGTCTTGCTCCAGGTAGCCCACGGAATACCCGGGCGAGAACACCACTTCGCCCTGGTAGCTCTTGTCAAGCCCGGCTATGATTTTCAGGAGCGTGGACTTTCCCGAGCCGTTGAGGCCGATGATGCCTATCTTCGCCCCGTAGAAGAAGGAGAGGTAAATGTTTTTGAGTATCTGACGCTGAGGGGGTATGACCTTGCTCACCCCCACCATCGAGAAAATAATCTTCTTGTCGTCTGCCATTGATGATATTGTTATGTGTGTCAGGAATGGTTTGCCTTGGTGCGGTACTCGCAGCGCACGCGGCCGTGGGCTATGTTTGAGAGCTTGGAGCGTATGAGCTGCTTGCGTATCGGGGCTATGCGGTCAGTGTAGACCGTGCCTTCGAGGTGGTCGTATTCGTGCTGTATTATGCGGCTGAGGAAGCCCGTGAACTCCTGCTCATGCTCGCGGAACTCCTCGTCGAGCCACTGCAAGCGCACATGTTCGCGCCGCTTGACAGGCTCTGAAAGTCCCGGCAGCGAGAGGCAGCCCTCGTCACGCGAAATGGGCTGCACATCCTCCAGCACCTCCAGATAGGGGTTGATAAGCACCATTTTTGAGTCCTTGCACTCGGGGAACATTTCCGCAACGGCAGAGCCGTCAATGACGATGAGCGATATGGAGCGTCCTATCTGCGGAGCGGCGAGACCCACGCCCTCGGCATGGTACATAGTTTCCCACATGTCAGCAATGAGCTGCTGCAGACCGGGGTAGTCGCGGTCGATGTCCTCGGTCTCTTCACGGAGCACCGGCTGTCCGTACAGGTAAACAGGTAAAACCATTGTCTAATTCAGTTATAATTCGGGTGCAAAAATAGTAAAAAAACGGCAGAGGGGCAAACGCCCTCCCCGCCGCGTATGGGCGCATTGGAATAATCATTATTAGAGAACTCCGAGTTCTCAGAGTTCTCAGAAATCAAATAAGCTATCGTCGGCGCGTCTCATGGCATATCCTCGCTACGCGGTATGGGCACCGGCCCGCACTGGGCGTTGAACAGCTGCAGCACCTCGTTCACCTTGTCGAGGCGCAGGGTACGCTTCCCCTGCTCCAGGTCGCGCACGAAACGGAGGCTGACCCCTGACTTCTCTGCCAAGTCAACCTGCGTCAGGCGATATTTCTTGCGCATTCCCTTGACGTATGTCGATAGTATGGTCTTGGTCATAGGCGGCTCAATTATATCTTATCGGGGACAAAGTTAGCAAAAATCAGCGAGATTATATCAGTTCGGAGGTAAAATCGCTGTCTGACACCGTAATTATACCCTATCGGATATAATTTCACTGCACAGACGTGTTTTATGCTGCACAACATACGGCTTGATGATGCCTGTCTGCGAACAAACCGCTAATTTCGCAGCTGTACTTCACCAAACGCAAGTTCATGAAGCACCCACCGATATTGTAGAACATACGCAACCGAAACATTGCAGTGCTGCAAGGCGCGAAACGCCCGGTTTTCACCGCAATGTTGCAGAAAAGCAGACAGGGGCTGAAAGCCGTTGTAACTTTGCAGCGTATTCGACACCGAAACACAACCAAAACAGATAGCGATATGGCAATCAATCTAAAGAAAGGTTTCAGCTTCGACCTCGACAAGCTGACACACGTGACCGTAGAACTCGGCTGGACTCCCAACGCCAGCCCTGGCGAAGAGTTCGACCTCGACGCTTCAGCGTTCATGCTGGGCACGAACGGGAGAATCCCTGGCGACAAGTTCTTCGTCTTCTACAACAACCAGACTTCCCCCGACGGCGCGGTGATGTCTGACGGCGACGACCTGACCGGCGACGACGGCGAGCAGCTCCACGTTGACCTCGGTCTTGTCAACCAGAATGTGCAGGAGATACTGTTCACCGTCACTATCTACGAAGCTGCCGTGCGCCACCAGAACTTCGGGCAGATCAGCAGCGCGTACATACAGATACGCAACACCGACACCGGCAACGTCCTGGCACGCTATGACCTCAACGAGGACTTCTCGACGGAGACAGCTGTCGAGTTCGCACGCCTCTACCGCGAGAACGGCGTGTGGAAGTTCCAGGCTCTTGGCAACGGCCGCAACGGAGGTCTCGAGGCTCTCGTGGCAAAATACGCTTAACCAAACAAATACACACATACTACTATGGCAATAAACCTCACCAAGGGACAGAGAGTGGAGATAAGCCTGTCCCAGTTGAAAGTTGAAATGGGCTGGAAGGTAAACCCCAACGCCAACCCTCCGTACGACCTGGACGCATCGACATTCCTGCTGCGCAGCAACGAGCAGATAGGCGTTGAGGAGGACTTCGTCTTCTACGGCTCTCCGAAGACCATTGACACGCCCGAGGGGAAACGCCCAGTCTCCAGCGACGGCAGCGTCCTTGGCTCTGTTGACGACCTCGGCGATGACGAGGACAATACCGGCGAGGGCAACGAGGAAATAGAAATCGACCTGACCAAGACCAGCTCCCTCATCGAACAGATCATATTCACCGCGAGCATCTACTGGGAACCGGGGTCGCCCAATGAGAAATACAACTTCGGGCAGGTGCGCAACGCATACATCCTTATCAAGAACGCTGTCACCGGCGACGAGATATGCCGCTACGACCTCGACGAAGACTTCTCAACAGAGAAGGGCGTGGTGTTCGGCCGCCTCTACCGCCGCAACGGCGTGTGGAAATTTGAGGCTGTAGGAGACGCATACAAGGACGGACTCGAGCCCATTTGCAGAAAGTACGCATCCAAATTCATGTAAGCCATGGCAATAGAACTGAAGAAGGGGGGCGACACCCACCGCATAGACCTGCGCAAGACTCCGCAGGGAGAGATAAAAATCAACCTCGACTGGAGCAAGGGGGGCTTCATGGCCAAGCTCACCGGCAAGAACATCGACCTGGACCTGGGCTGCTTCTACGAGCTGCGCAACGGCAACAAGATGCTCATCGACGGCCTGCAGTTCTCGCACGGCAGAGGGGGCGCACGCAACCAGGTGACACGCCAGGGCTGCTACACCCAAGCACCGTACATCTGGCATCAGGGCGATGACCGTGGAGGCAGCGCGGACTCGGGCGAGACTATACTCGTCAACCCGAAGGGCATCTCCGAGATACGCCGCATCACCGTCTACACGTTCATTTACGACGGTGTGGCGAAATGGTCGCAGACCAACGCCGTGGTACGCATCTCTGTGCCGGGCAACGAGGATGTAATCGTCCGCATGGGCGAGCAGGAGACCAAGAAACGCTTCTGCGCAATCGCCTCCATTGAGATAGGCGACGACAACTCGATGACGGTCAAGAAGCTCGTCACATTCCACGACAGCCATTCCGACTGCGACAAGGCCTACGGCTGGGGGTTCAATTACACCACCGGCACAAAGGACTAAGCAATAACAACACCAAAAACATTCACCAAAACACATTCATACACAAATCATGGCAAGAGAACTTGACAAAGGCAATTCCATTGACCTGACGAAAGACAACGGCACCAGCCTCACCTCATTCTGCGTGGGGGCGAACTGGGGGCAGATAGTGCACCGCTACATCTGGGGACTCATCAAGACCTACGAGGATGTGGACCTCGACCTGAGCTGCATCATGACAGATGCGCAGGGCAACATGGTGGACCACCTGTACTCGCCGCTGTACCGCAAATACTTCCTCGCAGAGAACGGGCTGATGCCTGGAAAGCTCGTCACCCGCGACGGCGCGATGCGCCACTCCGAGGACGATGTGGCCGGCAACGACGGCGCGTCAACCAACGGCAAGGAGCTGAAGGGCGTCGACATCGACAACGAGTACGTCACCGTGGATCTGCGACGCATCGCGCCGGCTGTGCAGCAGATTTTCTTCTTCCTCAACGTCTGCGGCGAGGAGCGCAAGAGATGGTGGTTCTTCTGGAAGAAGAGACGCGACTTCTCCAAGATACCATACGCATACATCCGCATGTACGAGTATGACCGCGTCCCCACCAACGTCACCTCGATATTCGCCTCCTACAACGTCGCCTCGGCCCACACTGCCGGCGGAGCGCGCTCGCTGATAATGGCGAAGCTATACCGCAGCGGCAGCGGCTGGAAGTTCAAGGCTATCGGAGATGCCTACAACGACAAGAACCTTTGCCACACTATCAAAAGAATATTAACCAACTACAGTAAAGTAAAATAAGACATGAGAAGACTACCTATCTACCTGCTCCTCGACACCTCCGGCTCTATGTACGGAGAGCCTATCGAGGCTGTCAAGAACGGCATCCAGGTGCTGTATTCGGCACTGAAAGGCAATGCTTACGCACTGGAGACTGCATACCTCAGCATCATCACATTCGACAGCAACGCCAAGCAGATTCTCCCCCTGACCGAAGTGGCGCAGCTGCAGCAGCCCGAAATCTCCGCAAGCGGCTGCACCGCCATGGGTGAGGCTCTGAAACTCGTGGCAGAACGCGCCTCACAGGAAGTCGCCAAAAACACATACGAACAGAAGGGCGACTGGAAGCCGATGATGTTCATCATGACTGACGGCGCACCCACGGACGACCTCGACAAGGGCATCGCCGAGTTCAACAAGGAGAAGTGGGGCATGGTGGTGGCATGCGCTGCCGGTACAGGCGCACACACCGACACGCTGAAGAAAATCACGAACAACGTGGTAAAGCTCGACACTACCGACAAGGACGAAATCGCAGCTTTCTTCAAGTGGGTGTCACAATCAGTGATCACCACGAGCCAGAAGGTCGAGGAGGGCGGCGCACAGGCGGAGACCCTCAGCGAGCTGCCGCCGCCACCGCCTGAAGTGAACATCGTACTGTAAACTTCATTCTCTCATATACCGGGGACGCGGCTCCGGCTCTCCTGAAGCCGCGCTCCCCTACCCCTCCGCTCCTCCTCACGCAACCGTAACACAATCACCAAAATACCAACAATACAATGCGAAGACTACCGGTCTACATACTCATCGACACCTCCGGCTCTATGCGCGGCGAGCCTATCGAGTCCGTCAAGGTCGGCCTCGAAGCAATGGTCTCCACGCTGCGCTACAACCCATACGCACTGGAAACTGTGTGGCTGAGCATCATAACATACGACAGCAAGGTCAAGCAGCTGCTCCCGCTCACCGCGCTGGCCAATGTACAGATACCGGAGATAACCGTCCCCGAGAGCGGTCCTACGCATACAGGGCTTGCCCTGAAACACCTCTGCGAGAGCGTTGACAAGGAGGTGCGCCACAACACCTACGAACAGAAAGGCGACTGGAGACCGCTTGTATTCCTGATGACCGACGGCAAACCCTCCGACATACAGCTCTACAACGAGATGATACCCGAGGTCAAGCGACGCAACTTCGGCACAATGGCGGCTTTCGCTGCCGGCATGAACGCCAAGACAGAGCCGCTGCGGCAGCTGACAGACAACACGTTCCGCCTCGACACCGCCGACGGAGCCTCAATAGAGCAGCTGTTCAAGTGGGTGTCTGACACCGTTACCACAAAGTCGGAACAAGCAGGACGCGATGGCAGCGGCAGCCTGACATTCCCGCAGCCCAAGCCGGAAACGACTAAGCAAGAGGACAAGCCCGCACCCGACGACGACACACTTCCCCCTCCGGCTGAAGAAATAACCGTAAACTTCTGAACGACATGAACTGCAAACTGACTGGCAATTTCGCCAAAATGATTCAGGTAGAACTCGCTCCCGGCGAGGAGTTCTACGGCGAGCGCGGCTCGACTGTATACGTCGAGGACGGCATCTCGATGACCTCCGAGAGCAACGGCAAGTCGCTCGGCAAGCTGCTCGGCGCGAAGCTGTCGGGAGAATCGTTCCTGATAGTCCATTTCCGCAACAACTCCCACGAGACACGCAGCCTGGCTCTAGGCAAGCATACCTGCATCACCCACGTCAAGATAGACCCCTCGTCGAGCCTGGTCTGCAAGAGCGGCGCATACTTCGCCTCAAACCGCCATGTGGACATCGACACTCGCCTGTCGATAGCGAGCTTGTTCGGCGGCAACGGCGCGTTGCTGCAACGCCTGTCGGGCGACGCGACCGTGTTCCTCGAGTGCTTCGGCGACCCTGTGGTCATCGACCTGCAGTACGGCCAGAAGGTGCGTGTGGACGAAAACCATTTCCTAGCCACTCAGGGCATCTCCGACGGCAACATACGCCCCGACTGGTCGCTGAAGAACATATTCGGCGGCGAAGGCCTCAGCCTCCTCGAAATTACAGGCCCGGGCAGGGTGTTCGTAAACCCCTGACCCTGACCGGCAGACAACCAAACATCAACAAACCAAAACGACACTACAATGCGACGACTACCCATTTATTTCCTCATAGACGTATCAGAGTCCATGGTGGGCGAACCCATAGAGCAGGTGCAGCGCGGCATCCGCGACATCATACAGAACCTGCGCGTGGACCCGTATGCCCTCGAGACGGCGTTCATATCCATCATCGCCTTTGCCGGCAAAGCCCGGCAGCTCACTCCCCTCACAGAGCTGTACAAGTTCTATCCCCCTGAACTGCCCATAGGCGGCGGCACCTCGCTCGGCGCGGGGCTGGAATGCCTCATGGACGACATGGACCGCAACGTGCAGAAGACCACCGCTGCCGTCAAGGGGGACTGGAAGCCCATCATATTCCTGTTCACCGACGGCAACCCGACCGACCGCTACCAGGCACCCTTCCGACGC
>URTA01000012.1 GCA_900550645.1 uncultured Porphyromonadaceae bacterium | reverse complement strand
GAACTTCCGTAATGCTGTGTTTACAGCTGCTGTTCAGGCCAACCGCAAGGTGCGCATACTGCATCAGATTCATCAGCCTGCCGACCATCCGCGCCCTCCCGGGGAAGCCGGCAAACGCAGCTATGCGCCCGTATGTCAGCACCTTGCCCGGCGGTATCTGCGCTACGACATCATATACGGCAGCTGCGAAACCCTCGTTGTCGCCGACAGTCTTCATACGGCATCATCTGCATGATAACGCCAGCAGCCGGGCTCGTGAGAATTGACAATGCCGACAGCCTGCAAAAACGAATAAACGACCTTCGTACCGACAAATTTCATCCCGCGCTTCTTCAGGTCGGCGGAAATGCGGTCTGACAGCGGCGAAGACACCGGCTCATGCTCGCGTATGACCTCGCCGCCGGTATACGACCAGATGAAACGGTCAAACGACCCATATTCTCGCTGAATATCCATAAAAACAGCTGCATTGGCAACCGTTGCCCTGATTTTCAGCGCATTGCGAATTATGCCTTTGTCCTGCAATAACGAGGCTACCTTCACCTCGCCGTAACGGGCTATCTTCTTGCAGTCGAAACCGTTGAACGCCGCACGGAAATTCTCCCTCTTGCCAAGCACGCACTCCCAAGACAACCCGGGCTGGAACGTTTCGAGCAGCAGCATCTCAAACAGCTTGCGGTCATCATGTACGGGGACACCCCACTCGTTGTCATGGTAATCGACATATATGGGGTTGGCGGTGTTGCACCAACGGCAACGATGCTTTTCGGGGTCATGGCTGTGCTTATTCATCTTGCAGTATATATGTCGGCAAAGTTAGCCAGCCGCAGCGAGCAGCACAACACCGTTTCGCCATTAAAACGGCACAAATAATCATAAATGGGCACAAGCAGAGCAAATTAAGATTAAACCATCGGCATGGGCTGACAATCAAATTATTGCTGGCGCGATATTTGACTTTTATTAATAGTCGGATATGTCACAGCCGCCGAGGGCTGTGCGTCACAGATAAGAAACGAAGAAAAGTACAACAAACTATCTTTTGATATGAACAGAAAAGCATTATTCTCACTCGCAATGGGTGTGCTGACACTGGGACTGACCGCCCCGGAAGCGTCGGCGCAAAATCAAGGGGAGTTTATCAGGACATCACAGACACCGGCATTTGACACGGACTTCACCGAAGCAGCGGAGAAGACCGTCAACGCGGTGGTCTGCATAAAGAGCTACAGCAACCGCAGCCAGCAGCAGTACGGCAACGGCGGCGGCATGTATGACCCCTTCGACATGTTCGAGTTCTTCTTCGGACAGCCTCAGCCGCGCCAACAGCCCCGCGGACAGCAACGCCGCCAGAACAACGAGCCTGTGCAGTCAGGCCTCGGCTCTGGAGTGATACTGACCGACGACGGATACATCGTCACCAACAACCATGTGGTGGACGGCGCGGACAAGCTGGAAGTGCTTCTCAACGACAACTCCACATACGACGCACGCATAGTGGGCACTGACGAGGCGACCGACCTTGCGCTGCTCAAGATAGACGCTACGGGACTCTCCCCTATCGCATTCGGCGACAGCGAGGCTGTCAAGGTAGGTGAATGGGTGCTCGCAGTCGGCAACCCCTTCGGCTTCAACTCTACTGTCACCGCCGGCATCGTGAGCGCAAAGGCACGCAGCCTCGGGAGTTCGCACAATGTGAACGGCATAGAGTCGTTCATACAGACCGACGCGGCACTCAACCCCGGCAACTCGGGCGGCGCACTGGTCAACCTGAAGGGCGAGCTGATAGGCATCAACTCCGCCATATACAGCAACACGGGCAGCTACGCGGGCTTCTCGTTTGCTATCCCGACTTCGATAGTAAAGAAAATCATGACTGACCTGCGCCAGTACGGCGTGGTGCAACGTGCAGTGCTGGGTTGTACCATCATGGAACTCGACTCCAAGCTCGCCAAGGACAAGGACATCACGGCTGTCAAGAGCGGACTGTACATCGAGTCTGTCCAGGACATGAGCACAGCCAAGGAACTCGGGCTGAAAGAGGGTGACGTGATAACCGGCATCAACAACCAGACCATCGCCAACCGCTCGCAGCTCGTGGAGCAGCTCAACAAGTTCCGCCCGGGCGACACTATCTCCATAACATACTACCGCGACAACAAGAAGTACACCAAGAGCGGAGTGCTGCGCAACCCGCAGGGCAACACCACGATAGCCAAGAAGAATGACTTCACGAGCATCGGCTGCGCGTTTGTCAAGGTGTCTACGGAGCTGAAAAACAACCTCGGCATCTCACACGGCATGCAGGTGAGCGGGCTTAAGAACGGCGCGTTCCGCAACGCCGGCATCAAGGACGGCTTCATCATACTCGACATCAACGGCAATGACATCAACTCAGCCGACGACATCGAGATGATCTACAACGAGGTAATGAAGAGTTCAGACCACGTATTGTTCGTATCGGGCATCTACCCGACGGGCAAGAAAGTATATTACGCAGTAGACCTGTCCGAATAAGGGTCTGTTGCCCTATCTGACTGACGAAGCCCCCGTGTCCGTTGAGGATGCGGGGGCTTCATTTATGCTTGGACTGCGATATGCGGTCAGAACTCGATGGCAAGGCGGACGTTGATTTGGCGGCGTGTCAGGTAGTTCGGGACAGCGTACTGTATGTCGTTCACGTCCGTAACCCAGTAGTAGCTGCTGACGTTGGAGATGTCAAGCAGGTTGAACACGTCCAGCCCTATGACAATGCTCTTGAAATGCCTGCGCCAGTCGTAGGGACGTACACCGTCGGAGGGTGCGCCGACAAGCTGGTAGCTTACGCCGATGTCGAGACGCTTGTACGCCGGTGCGCGAAACCACGATGTGGAGCGCGACACACGCGGCGCTGTCATGGTAAGGCCGTCGGAAAGGATGCCGCGCAAGCTGAATTTCAGCTTCGGAAATTTCGGGAAGTAGTCGTTGAAGAAAAGAGCGATGGAATAGCGTTGCTCGCCCGGGAGCGGGCATTTCACGCCGTCAAGCGTCTGCTGCGCCTTCATCAGCGAGAATGAGAGCCACGAGTCGCTGCCTGTGACAAACTGCCCGAACAGGCGCATGTCAAGTCCCATGATGTACCCCTTGGAGTCGTTCACGCCCGAATAGGACACTTTCAGGTTGTCATATTCGTATGAGATGAGGTTAGAGAGATTCTTGTAGTATGCCTCGCCGGTAATCTTGAACGGGCGGTCAAAGGCGCGGAACGTATAATCTGCGCCAAGTACCACCTGTATGCTTCGCGGCGACTTGATGTCGCGGTTCAGCTGGACGACGGCGTTGCCGTTGGCATCGGTTATCGACTGCCGGTACTCCTTGTAGAACGGCGACTGATAGTACATGCCCAGAGCCAGACGGTACGTCCAGCGGTTGTTGACCATCGGCGAGAAGGTGAAATTGACGCGAGGCGAAGCAAGGAACTCCTTGTTGAAGTCCCAATAGGAGAAGCGCACGCCGCCGTTGAGCGAGAAATGAGCCTTCTCGGTGTCCCAGTAATAGGAATCCTCGAGGAATAAGGCAAGGCGGTTTGCGCTGATGTCCTGACGCGAGGCGAGGTTGTATATCAGGTGAACCCCGTCCGGGAGGTGCGGCAATGAATAGCCGGAGGAGTCTCGCCATTCCCATTCGCGTGTTCGGTCGCGAAACGATTCGTGCTGGTATGTCAGCCCGTATGTGAAATGGTTGCTGCGCCAGGAAGTATTGCCCTTTAGCATAGCCTGCAGCACCGACGCTTTCAGGCGGTTGCGCGAGTGTTCCATATACTTGCCCACACCGAGCTCGCCTCCTACGCCCTCAGGGCCGGAAGTACCGGCCTGGTTGAGCCAGTACTCGCCTGAAATGTCATAGCTCACCAGCTCATCAGTGATGAAGCCCGACAGTCCGAATGTGAAATCGGAGGCATTGCTCGGGCGGTAGTTCATCGCCAATGCTCCGAGCCATGTCTGGAACTTGTCATCCTCGTCGCCGTCGAAATACACCTTGAACTGCTTGACATCCTCGCTCGTGCCGAAGCTCGTCTCGCGGTCGGCGGGCTTGAACTTGTAGCTGTTGAGCGAAATGTTGCCGAGGAAATTGACGGAGAACTTCTCCGAAGTCTTCAGGTTGATGTTTGTCTGGTAGTCGAAATAGAGAGGGTCGTACTCGCCGCGAGTCTCGAGCGAGGAGAGCAGCGAATTGTTCTTCTTAAGGCGCAGACCGTGCATCTGCGAGAACTTGCCGGAGTTCTGCCCTATCGCCAGCGAACCGCCCATGAGGCTGAGCGACACAGCTCCCTCAAAAGATTCAGGCTCGCGATATGTGATGTCGAGAGCAGAAGACATCTTGTCAGCATAGCGTGCCGGAAAACCGCCAGTGGAGAATCGTATGCTACCCACCATGTCCGGATTGATGATCGACAGTCCCTCCTGCTGCCCCGAGCGCATCAGCTGCGGACGGTATATCTCCACTCCGTTGATATACACGGAGTTCTCGTCATACGAGCCTCCGCGCACGGAATATTGCGAACTCATCTCGTTGTTGGAGTTCACGCCCGCCATGGTGGAAATCATAGCCTCTACAGAGCCTCCGGAAACATCGGGGGAGGTTTTGAGCGATTCGCGGTCTATGGACTGCATGCCGTTGATGGTGTTCTTATAGCCCATCACGACCACATCCTGCAATTCCACGTCAGACGACATCAGCTTGACATTGAGCGTGACCTCCTTCTCAGGCTTAATGAGGCGTTGCTTTAGTTCCTTGAAGCCGACACTGGAGAAAATCACGTCAATAGTGTCCTTCTGCGCTACGGTAAATGAATAGTAGCCTTGCAGGTCGGTGTTCGTGCCTATGGCAGTGCCTCCAATGCGGACAGTGGCAAACTCAATGGGGTTGCCCTCGGCATCCGTCACCTTGCCGCCTATCTTCACGTCGGCGGCGTAAGCGACAGCGCAAACCGCCACCCAGAGTATCACAAAAAGGAATAATCTTGCGTATTTCATCTTATATTAAACGCTTGGCGACGATGCTATATTATACATCAGCCGCCAAGTCGCGGCAATACACATACAAGTCCTCCGGCTCGCCACCGAAGCAGAACCATTCGGGAAGTGCGGCAATGCGCGAATAGCCCAACTGCTCAAACAGCCGTATGCTCGGGGTGTTGCCGGAGGCAATTTTGGCGGCAAGTCGTCGCAAATGCAGCACGTCGCGGCTGTAATGCTCGAGCGCGTCAACGGCGGCAAGCGCAAATCCCCTGCCCCGCCACTCATGTCCTATCACAAGCCCCAGATATGCGCGGCGAGCATTGACGTCAATCTCGTAGAAGTCACCCAAGCCGACAGGCATCTGTTCCTCAACAGACTCAATGACAAGGCGCAGCTGCCCGGCGCGGAAGGGGTCGGCATCGTAGTCCAGGGCATACTGCATCAGCTGGTGGCGCGAAAGCGGCGCGACACGCTCGGAATAACGCCATATCGACACATCGTTCTCGATGTCGAACATCATCGGCACATCCTCCGGCTCGAGGGCACGCAGCCGCACCTTGCCGTTGCCGACTCCCCGGTATTCCTGTCTGTTCATGAGTGTATGGTATCTGAAAACGGTATTCTGTTCATAAGCGAGCGACCCAAAGTGAGCGAGTCGGTGTATTCCAGCTCGCCGCCCACGCTCACGCCCCGGGCAAGCATAGTCACCTTGACCGGCAGGTGCTGCAACTTGCGGTATATGTAGTAGTTGGTGGTGTCTCCCTCCATTGTCGCGCTGAGGGCGAGTATCACCTCGCGTATTCCTCCGGCCTCGACACGGCTGACCAGCGAGTCAATTTCGAGGTCAGAGGGCGATACCCCCTCGAGCGGGGATATGATGCCTCCGAGCACATGGTACACGCCGTGATGCTCGTGAGTTTCCTCAATGGTAATCACGTCCTTGACATTCTCGACCACACAGACCACAGAGCGGTCGCGGCGCGTGTCGGCGCAAATGGCGCACGTGTCCGTGTCGCTGATATTATGGCAGTGGCTGCAATAACGCACGCCCTTGCGCATATCTATTATCGCGTTGCCGAGGGCAAGCGATGTCTCCTCGTCCTCGCGCAGGAGATGCAGGGCGAGCCGCAGTGCTGTACGCGCCCCTACGCCAGGCAGCCGCGACAGCTGCGCGACAGCCTCGTCAAGAAGTTTTGAATTGTCTGATAAGTTCACTGTCAGTATCTTGTAATGCCTCCGCACGCGGCGGAGCTGTTTTTCAATGCAGTATCAGCCGGTGGTCATGACACTCCATGACACGGCCGGGGTAACGGTCCACGAGCTGAAGGTTATGCGTCGCCATCAACACTGTATGCCCGCGCTGCACCAGGCTGTGCAGCAACTCGACGATGTTGCGTCCTGTCTCCGGGTCGAGGTTGCCAGTAGGCTCGTCGGCGAGAATGAGCTGCGGCTTGTTGAGCAATGCACGCGCTATGACGATGCGCTGCTGCTCGCCGCCGCTCAGCTCATGCGGCATCTTGTAGTTCTTGTTTGCCATCCCCACCACGTCCAGCACCTCACGAATGCGATCCTCAAGCTCGCCACGGCGTTTCCACCCGGTCGCTTCAAGCACGAAGCGCAAGTTTGCGCTCACCGAACGGTCCTGAAGCAGCTGAAAATCCTGAAACACGATGCCTATCTTGCGGCGCAGATACGGTATGTCCCTGCGGCGTATCGTGTCAACGTCATAGTCGAGGACACGCGCCCGCTCGGCACTTGCCACAGGCACGTCGGCATACATGGTCTTCATCAGCGAGCTCTTGCCGCTGCCGACACGGCCGACGAGGTAGCAGAACTCGGCGCGCCCGAGCGTGAAAGTCACGCCCTTCAGCACCTGCCTCTCGGCACGGTCTATGTCCACATTCTTGTAGTCTATAACAATGTCGCTCATGTCGCTATCGTTTGGGGTTATGCTTGCCGTGCGGCTTCGGCTTGCGGAAATTGGGGTTGAACGGGCGCGGCGGCCCGGGGAACAGACGTCCGATAAGGTCGGGACGGTGCATCTGCCGCAAAGTACGCTCCAGCCCCTGCCGAGCCTCGGGCTTGTACCAGAAAAAGAACTGCCGCTGCGCCTGTTTCTCCGCATCGGTGCGGGCGGTGAACACCTTCTCGCCGGTATACGGGTGTATGCCGGTATAGTATATCTCGGAGGCAAGGGTCATTGGCGTAGGCGTGAAATCCTGCACCTGCTCGAGATGGAAGTCCAGGCCTTTGGTTATCACCGCCAGCTCCGCCATGTCCTCGGCAGTGCACGCCGGGTGCGAAGAGATGAAATATGGTATCAGCTGCTGCCGGAGTCCCTCCTCGCGGTTGACGCGGTCAAACACCTCCTTGAACTTGCGGAAGAGCGCAAACGAAGGCTTCCGCATGCAGTCAAGCACGCGGTCAGAGGTATGTTCCGGCGCGACTTTCAAGCGGCCGCTCACATGGCGGGCTATCAGTTCGCGGTTATACTGGCGGTTGACCGCGTCCACCTTGGAGCTGCCGCTCGGTGCCATTGACAAGTCGTATCTCACGCCAGAGCCAACAAATGACTTCTTTACAGAGGGCAATGCATCGACAGCAAGGTATATGTCCAGCAACGGCGCATGGTTGTTGTCCAGGTTTGGGCAGGGACGCGGATGCAGACACGACGGGCGCACACACTTGCGGCACACGCGCCTGTCCTTGCCGCCCATGCCGTACATATTTGCCGATGGGCCGCCGAGGTCGGAAATGTAGCCCTTGAAATCATCCATGCAAGTGACCTGCGTCACCTCACGCAGTATCGACTTCTTGGAGCGCGAAGCGATGAATTTCCCCTGATGAGCCGAGATGGTGCAGAAGGCACAGCCTCCGAAACAGCCCCGGTGCATGCACACCGAGTGGCGTATCATCTCGTAAGCCGGGATAGCCTTCCCCTTGTAGCGAGGATGAGGCACACGTGTATAGGGCAAGTCAAACGAGCGGTCTACCTCCTCCGTAGTCCACGGCGCGTACATGGGATTGATGCGTATGTTGCGGCCGCCTACACTCTGCCACATCACCGCGCCGGAGTATTTGTTTGACTCCTCCTCTACATGGCGGAAATTGCGGGACTGCAGCCGTTTGTCCTTCAAGCAGTCCTCGTATGAAGCCAGCACAATGTCGCCCGCCGCCGGCCTGTCAGCAGAGAAAAACACCGTCTGCGGCACATCTGTTATGTCAGGCAGCCGCTCGCCGGCATCGAGGCGGCGTGCTATCTCGACAATGGACTTCTCCCCCATGCCGTAGACTATCATGTCAGCAGCGCAGTCGGCAAGTATTGGCTTGCGCAGCCGGTCTTCCCAATAGTCATAGTGCGAGACACGGCGCAATGAGGCCTCTATGCCGCCGGCGATGAGAGGCACATCGGGAAACAGGCGTTTGAGTATCTGCGTATAGACTATCGTAGGATAGTCAGGACGTGCGCCACGCCGGCCGCCGGCAGTATAGGCATCGTCATGGCGCAGCCGGCGAGCAGCAGTATAGTGGTTGACCATGGAGTCCATAGCTCCGGCGGAAACTCCGAAGAACAGGCGCGGCTCGCCGAGTTTGCGGAAATCTCGCAGGTCGTCGCGCCAGTTGGGCTGCGGCACTATCGCCACGCGGTAACCCTCAGCCTGAAGCACGCGCCCGATGACCGCTGCGCCGAAAGAGGGGTGGTCCACGTATGCATCGCCGCTGAACAGTATGACATCAGCCTGCTCCCATCCCAGCGCGTCCATCTCGTCACGCGACGTAGGGAGGAAATCCGTCTTGCGGTATGCGCCGGCCGCTGCTGCCGCGCCGTGTGTATGTCTCATGCCCTTTTCGTCCTTCATGCCGTAGTTCATTTGCTGTCAGCGGCAACGGCATCAAGCCGCTCCTGCAGCGACAGCATCTCGTCGCGCAGCCTCGCCGCCTCGAGGAAGTCAGTACGCTTGGCAGCCTCGACCATAGCCGATTTCAGCTTCTCAATGGCAGCCTCCATGTCAGATGCACCCATGTATTCCACTACCGGGTCAGCCGCCACAATATCGGGTTGTTCCACCTCTATGTACGGGCGCGGCTCAATATGCACAGGGTGTGAAGCGACTTTGTCCTTGCGCCAGGCGGTGCGGACCTTGCTCTCGGCCGAAGGCTCGTACTGGTCGAGCAGGTCAGCCGCCGTGCTGGTCTTGACGATCTGGCGCGGCGTGATGCCGTGCTCGCGGTTGTACGCCATCTGCTTGGCGCGGCGGTGCTCGGTCTCCTCTATGGTCATGCGTATGGAGTCGGTCATCTTGTCGGCATACATTATTACCTTGCCGTTGACGTTTCGCGCGGCGCGGCCTGCTGTCTGGACGAGGCTGCGCCGGTTGCGCAGGAAGCCCTCCTTGTCGGCATCGAGTATCGCCACGAGGCTCACCTGCGGCAAGTCAAGTCCCTCGCGCAGCAGGTTCACGCCTATCAGCACGTCATACACGCCGTTGCGCAAATCCTCGAGTATCTGTATGCGGTCGAGCGTGTCCACGTCGCTGTGTATGTACGCGCTGCTCACGCCCCACTTGCGCAGATGCGCGTCGAGTTCCTCCGCCATGCGCTTGGTCAGCGTCGTCACCAGCGTGCGCTCTCCAGCCTCTATGCGCTTCTGTATCTCCTCCATGAGATGGTCTATCTGCCCCATGCATGGATGTATCTCTATCTCGGGGTCAAGCAGTCCCGTCGGGCGGATAATCTGTTCGGTAAACACGCCCTCTGTCTGCATCAGCTCGTAGTCGCCCGGCGTCGCGCTGACGTATATGGCCTGGTTTGTCAGCTCCTCAAACTCCTCGAATTTCAGCGGGCGGTTGTCGAGAGCGGCAGGGAGGCGGAAACCGTATTCCACCAGGTTCATCTTGCGCGAGAGGTCGCCGCCGTACATTGCGCGTATCTGCGGCAACGTGACATGGCTCTCATCGATTATGGTCAGGTAGTCCTTCGGGAAATAGTCCAACAGGCAGAAGGGGCGCATACCGGGCTTGCGGCCGTCGAAATAGCGCGAATAGTTCTCTATGCCGGTGCAATGCCCCAGCTCCTTCATCATCTCCACGTCATACGTCACACGCTCGTACAGCCGCTGCGCCTCCGCCTCGCGAGCCTCGCCACGGAAAAACTCGCACTGTGCGCCGAGGTCGAGCGTAATCTGGTCGATGGCAGACGCCATGCGCTCCTTGCTCGTCACGAATATGTTTGCCGGGTAAATGTTGAAGCCCTCGTGGTTGTCAAGCACCGTGCCGTCCTGCGGGTCAACTGTCTGTATCTTCTCGATTTCGTCGCCCCAGAATATGACACGCAGCTGTATGTCCTCAAACGAGAGCATAATGTCAACCGTGTCGCCCTTGACGCGGAACTGTCCGTTGACAGGCGGTATGTCAGTGCGCGAATAGAGCGAATCCACAAGGCGGCGCAGGAAAGCGTTGCGGGCTATGCGCTGCCCCACGGATATGCGTATCACATTCTGCTCGAAGTCACGAGGGTTGCCCATACCGTATATGCAGGACACGCTCGAAATGACCACCACGTCCCTGCGCCCCGACAGCAATGCCGCTACTGTGGAAAGACGCAGCTGCTCGATGCGGTCGTTGATCATCAGGTCCTTCTCGATGTACTTGTCCGAAGAGGGTATGTATGCCTCGGGCTGGTAATAGTCATAGTAGCTGACGAAATACTGCACGGAATTGTCCGGGAAAAAGCTCTTGAACTCGGCATAGAGCTGCGCTGCAAGGGTCTTGTTGTGCGAGAGGATAAGCGTAGGCCGCTGCACCTGCTGTATCACATTGGCCATGGTGAACGTCTTGCCCGAGCCGGTGACACCGAGCAGTGTCTGGTACGGCAACCCCTTCTCCACGCCTTTCGACAGTTCGGCAATGGCCTCCGGCTGGTCGCCGGTTGGGTAATATTCAGATGTTATCTTGAATTTCATGGCTGGTGGTCTATGTGTACGTCCATCTGCGGGAAGGGGAACGAGAAGCCCTGCTGCTGCAATTCGGTATAGAAACGGCGGTTCATCTCGAAATAGAGAGGCCAGTAGTCAGATATGTGTGTCCACACCCTAACGGTGATGTTGATGCTGCTGTCAGCGAGTTCGGCAAGCCCTACGAAGGGCGAGCAGTTCTTCTGCTGCAATATCATATTGGGCGTGCTTTCCGACTGCAACGCCTGCTTGATTTTGCGCTTGCGGTGATGCAGACGAATGCGCTGCCACCACGAGGGCTTCTTCTCCTCGTCGGAGGCGGCATCGGCAGGGACGACAGCCTCGATGGCCGCCTCAATGTGCTGCTGGTGGCGTTTCCCCATGTCGTCCTCGATGTATTTTTCCACCACACGCTCGTCGGAAGACACAATCTCGCGTATCGCCTGTGCGGCCTTCTCATAGTCTGTGCCGTAGCTCAGGGCTATCGTCCAGTCTACGCGGCGGTACTGCTCGAGGCTGTAATTATTGATTGACCCGGTTGACAGCCCTCCGTTGGGTATTATTATGGCCTTGTTGTCAATGGTGTTTATGACAGTATGGAATATCTGTATCTCCTTGACAGTGCCTTCATACCCCTGTGCGGCTATGTAGTCACCCACCTTGTAGGGTTTGAGCAGCAATATCAGCACGCCGCCGGCGAAATTCTGAAGCGTGCCGCTCAACGCCATGCCGATAGCGACACCGGCAGAGGCAAACAGGGCGAGGAACGAGCTGGTCTCGATGCCGAGGATGCTCACTATCGTCACAATCAATATGAAGTACAGTATTATACGTATGAGCGACAGGACAAACGTGGTGAGCGAGGCATCCATGTTCCTGCCGACCATGACAGCGTGAACCATCCGGTATATCTTGCCGATTATGAAACGCCCGATGTAGAACACCACGACCGCGATGAGCAGCTGAAAGGCGAAATCCACCATCGAGTTGACTATCTTGGATATGGCATCATCGATGCTCAGGTTGCCGAATGCCCGTATGGCATCCGTCCCCTTCTCTATCTCTTCAGCTATCGGCGCCGTCGGGATCTCCTGCCCCTGCTGTATCAGGGCGGTAATCATATTAAGTGAAAACATACGGTATCGTGATTGGGGTTATTCGTAAATTGGGTCGTCATTGGGATACACGCGCCTGTACCAGTCGAGCGTGCGGTACATACGGTCATCGCGAGAATCTGACATCCGGTAGACGTGGCACGACAGTCCGCTGTAATACTCAGGGACTATCCGCACACCACGGAAATCATATTGCGACGCGGCTGCATAGACCACGAAATCGTCGAGTGCCTGCTGAAACGCGGATATGTCGCTGCCGTTGCAGTCTGCCACCATGCGCGTGTACTGGCCGAAGTCATACAGCGGCGAGGAGTACGAGCCGCGAGAATAGACCTGGAGGCTTACACCCTGCGGCAGCGGCTGGAAGCCGGCATACGCGGCAGCCGAGGCATCTGCCATGCGCTCAATGTGCTGCATGTCCATGACGCTCATTGTGACCACCTTGTTGCGGTCGTTGTAGTAGTCGAATGTAGCCTTGGCGGCCCGCACCACATCTCCCTTCTCACCTAACAGTATCGGCAGCGTAATGTCATACGGCATGCCCGCGCCCCACAATTCCGTGCACGAGCCTATGTAGTAACTGCACTTGCCCCGGAACTCGTATGCGCTCTCGATATTGGCCATATAGCACGAGTCAAACCAGATGAACTTGGCCAACCCGTCAGGCACTGCATCGGCAAGGTCTGCCGTCTCGCAATAGTAATATGTGCGTGTCTGCGCGTCAAAGTCCTGCCCGAAGGAGCGGCGCACATCGTCAGTCCATGTGGGTGACGGCCGCCAAGCGTCGCTGTGTGACCAGAAGATGATACCGTACTCGTCAGCGGGAGCTACCGCTACTGCATTGCTGATGACCGTGGATATGCGCTCGGGCAACGTCGAGGGGTACTTGCTGTTGTACTTCGCGACAGTCTTGTAGCCGTAGCCCGACGCGGTCTTGACCAGCTGAACCAGCTCGGGCTTCGAGCGGTTGTTCTCGGTGGTATAGTCAGTCTGCACCTTATATATAAGCAGACGGTAATTGTCAAGGTCTACCTGTGCTGCGCCTTGCAGTATCTCGTTCATGTCGTTGTCAAGGTTTGACGACAGGCTGTTGGCGGCTATGGCATAGATAAGTATTGTGCGCTTGGCTCGCGGCTGCGGTGCGGGCAATTCATCGTCCGGACCGATACCCTCGTTTATAGGTTCTTCCTGACTGCTGTGGTGGCATGACACAAACGACACCGCCGCAAGGCACATTAATACATAGGACAATATTTTGTTCGACATAAAATATGCGGTAATTCTGAAACTGCAAAGATACAAATAATCGGCGTATTTGCCCAAAACACACCCCTAAAACGCGCCGATTTATGTGGTTCAACAAAAAAAAATGGGCAAGGGCAAAATTTTTCAGCCGAATTATTTGGCGTATTCACATTTGAGTGTTAATTTTGCACTTGGGAATTAACACGGCTTGCCGATTGCACCGCCCAGCCGCGTTCCCGCAAAACAACTATGGCTGAATAAAGGATTTATAGGCATGAAAAAATCCACTATATGGCTGCTTGCCGTCATTATGGCAATCACGTTCTGCTCATTGCTCTACTTCCAGATGACCTACCTGGACAAGATGGTCGAGATGCGCAACGAGCAGTTCTCCGACAACGTGAGGCGGTCACTCAACGCCACCGCCGATTTCCTCGAGAAACAGGAGACACTGTACTATCTCGAACAGGATGTGAACAGCCTCGAGGCAAGCCTCGTCAACACGACTTACGGTCCTCCTGGCCCGTACAACACAAATCTGAAATACTCTATTGTCAGCCCCGACGGGACTGTGACCAACTATACCCTCTCCTCCGAAGTGGACCGCTCGAAGCGCGACCCGGACAAGGTAAAGTTTCCCGACAAGCCGCGTGACATAGGCTCGCGATACCAGACCATGCACGAAGTGCTGCGCGGACAGTATCTGTACCAAAAAGGTCTGCTCGACGAGGTGATACTCACCATACTGCGCGACTCGGGGTCACGGCCGCTCATAGAACGCGCAGACTCTACGGTCATCAAGAGCTTCCTCTCGACAGAACTCGCCAATAACGGGCTGGGGGAACTCCCCTTCTCGTTTGCCATAACAGACTGCAAGGACGCTGCGCTCTACTCGACACGCCACTACAACCCAGCGTCAAAGGAGAACACCTACGAACAGGCCCTGTTCCCCAACTCGACCACAAAGTACCACCTGAAAGTGCAGTTCCCGACCAAGCACAACTACATCTACTCGTCGGTAAAGTTCATTGTCCCCTCGCTCGCCTTCACGCTGATACTGCTGGTGATATTCCTGTACACCATCATCATGGCGTTCAGGCAGAAGAAGCTCACGGAGATGAAGTCCGACTTCATCAACAACATGACCCACGAGCTGAAGACCCCCATATCGACCATCTCGCTGGCGGCCCAGATGCTCAACGACGACTCGGTGCGCAAGTCGCCCGCAACGCTGGCAAACATGTCGCACGTCATCGGCGTAGAGGCCAAGCGTCTCCGCTTCCAGGTCGAGAAAGTGCTGCAAATGTCAGTGTTTGACAATTCAAGCATAGCCGCGCTCAAATTCAAGGACGTGGATGCCGACGAGGTGATAACCAACGTGGTCAACACGTTCAAGATAAAGGTGGAAAAATTCGGAGGCACGCTCGAATACCGCCAGTCTGCCGACAACGCCGTGGTGTGGGTAGACGAGATGCAGTTCACAAACGTCATCTTCAACCTGCTCGACAACGCCGTCAAGTATATGCGCGAGGATGTCAACCCTCAGCTCGCCATAACGACTGAGAATGTGGGCAAATCCATACGTATCAGCGTCAGCGACAACGGCATAGGGATACGCAAGGACGACCAGAAACGCATTTTCGAGAAATTCTACCGTGTGCATACCGGCAACCGCCACGATGTCAAGGGTTTCGGCCTCGGACTGGCATACGTCAAGAAGATGGTGACGCTATTCAACGGCAAAATAGAAGTCGAAAGCGAGCTGGGCAAGGGCACGACATTCATCATCACCCTGCCCCTGCACGACAACGACAGCAAAACAAATAAATCAACAAACAACGAAAAATAATCACAAACACGCCGGAGAGAATAATAATCGACAATCAGTTGTTGTTATACTATCAAGAGACAACACACGCTGCGGTATATTATGCCGGCACAAAAATATTTGAGTTATGGATGAAAAACTGAAAATTCTTCTTTGCGAAGACGATGAGAACCTGGGCATGCTGCTCCGCGAGTTCCTCCAGGCAAAAGGGTTCAACGCCGACCTGCTCCCCGACGGCGACCGTGGCTACAAGGCCTTCCTGAAAGGAAAGTACGACCTGTGCGTGCTCGACGTGATGATGCCCAAGAAAGACGGCTTCACGCTCGCACAGGAAATCCGCAACGTCAACAGCGAGGTGCCTATCATCTTCCTGACCGCCAAGGCTCTGAAGGACGATGTGCTCGAGGGCTTCAAAATCGGCGCTGACGACTACATCACCAAGCCCTTCTCTATGGAAGAGCTCGTGTTCCGTATCGGCGCAATCCTCCGCCGCGTCAAGGGCAAGAAGGACAAAGAGGTGACGATGTACAAGATAGGCAACTACACCTTCGACACCCAGAAGCAGACACTCACCATCGAGGGCCGCATACAGAAGCTGACTACCAAGGAGTCCGAGCTGCTCACCCTCCTCTGCTCGCACATGAACCAGATACTCGAGCGCAACTTCGCCCTCAAGGCCATCTGGATCGACGACAACTACTTCAACGCCCGCAGCATGGACGTATACATCACCAAGCTGCGCAAGCACCTCAAGGGCGACCCCAACATCGAAATCATCAACATCCACGGCAAGGGCTACAAGCTCATCGCCCCGGACCAGCCCGAAGAGGCTACGCCGATCAACAAATAACGGCACACTCCCACACACAGTGCAGGCGAAATCCGCGTTTTTGCGGGTTTCGCCTCATCTTTTATGCGCAATGGCATTGCTGAGTGGGAAATATTGATTAAATTTGCATTGTGCTGCGCTTACATCTCTTTATGCAAGCAACGGACAAACAGGCTCTTCCCCGGAAGAGCCGACAAACAAGGGAACAAACCTAAATGAATATATGAACAAATCACACATCAGTCTATGCGCACTCATGCTGCCGGCCGTCCTGACCGGGTGCAAGAGCGCAGCTACGGAAGGTGACGGCATCCAGCGTCCGCAGGTGGACATCGTGGACGGGAAGCTCACGCCGGAAGTCCTCGAGGCTTTCGGCCGTGTGTCGGAAGCTGTGGCTTCGCCCGATGGCAAGTCCTTCATCTTCACTATCGCATTTGAAAACATCGAGGAGAACACGGGCAACGCAGACATCTACCGGGCCAACATCGACGGCTCGGACCTGAAACGCCTCACCAACACCCCGAAGTCCGAATCAAACGTCCGATGGATAGACAACGGCAACAAAATCGCATACCTCGGATATGACAAGAAAACCGAGAACTCGCAGATTTTCGTCATGAACGCCGACGGCTCAGGGCAGAAGTGCGTCAGCGCGGTGGAGCGCGGCGTGTCCTGCTTCGAGATTTCTCCTGACGGCAAGAAGGTCATCTTCGGCTCGTCAATCGAGATAAAGCCCGACTCAACACTCTACAAAGGCCTCGAGAAAACCACGGGCCGCCTCATCAACGACCTGATGTACAAGCATTGGGACGAGTGGGTAGAAGACCTGCCCCACCCCTACCTGGCAGACTTCGACGGCAGCAAGATTTCCGGCGAAATTGACATCATGGAGGGTGAGCCGTTTGAGTGCCCGATGAAGCCCTTCGGCGGTGCAGAGTCTTTCGCCTGGGCGCCCGACTCCAAGTCGCTCGTTTACGTGTCACGCAAACTCACCGGCAAGGACTACGCTTTCTCGACCAACTCTGACATATACCAGTATGACATCGAGTCGAAGAAGACCGTCAACCTGACAGAGGGCAACCCGGGCTATGACACCGACCCGAAATTCTCGCCCGACGGCAAGTCGCTGGCTTGGCTGAGCATGAAGACCGCAAAATACGAGAGCGACAAAAAACGCCTCATGGTGCTCGATATGCAGACCAAGCAACAGCGCGACCTGACAGAGAGCTGGGACTACTGGCCCGAAGGGTTCGCCTGGACTCCAGACAGCAAGGCCATCGTCTTCAACGGCTACTATGAGGGCACGCAGCCGGTGTTCCGCATCGACGCGCAGACCTGCAAGATTGACACCCTCGCTTCCGGCCAGTGGGACTATGTAGGCGTTAGCCCTGTGGGCAACGACAAGGTGCTTGCAATGCGCCACTCTATGCAGCGGCCCAACGAGGTATGCCTCATCGAGAACGGACAGGCCAAGGACGTGACAGAAATCAACAAGGAGCTGCTCGCACAGCTCAAGCTCGGCAAGGTCGAAAAGGCTATGGTGCCGACCACCGACGGCAAGATGATGACCGCATGGGAAATCCTGCCGCCAGACTTCGACCCCAACAAGAAATACCCAGTGCTGCTCTATTGCCAGGGCGGCCCGCAGTCTGCTGTCAGCCAGTTCTGGAGCTACCGCTGGAACTTCATGATCATGGCTGCCAACGGATATATCGTCATCGCGCCCAACCGACGCGGCGTACCGGGATTCGGCGAAGAGTGGAACCGCCAGATTTCCGGCGACTACGGCGGCCAGAATATGCAGGATTATTTCGCAGCCGTTGACTACATGAAAACCAAGCCATACGTTGACCCGGCCCGCATCGGCGCAATCGGCGCAAGCTACGGCGGCTTCTCCGTGTACTGGCTCGCCGGTCACAATGACGGCCGCTTTGCAGCACTCGTCGCACACGCCGGCATCTTCAATGTCGAGGCTCAGTATTGCGAGACCGAGGAGATGTGGTTCGCAGACTTCGACCTCGGCGGCGCACCATGGGACAAAAACAACGCCGTGGCACAGCGTACATACAGCAACTCTCCCCACCTCTACGTTGACAAGTGGACCGCCCCGATACTCATCACCGTTGGCGAACTCGACTACCGCATCCTCGCATCGCAGGGCATGATGGCATTCAATTCAGCCAAGATGCACGGCCTCGACGCACAGATGCTCGTATTCCCGGACGAAAACCACTGGATACTCAAGCCCCAGAACGCAATCCTCTGGCAGCGAGTGTTCTTCAACTTCCTCGACAAGCATCTCAAAAATGCAGTTCCTGCTAAAAACAAATCAGACGAAACAACTTCGTCTGACAGTATTAACCAATAAAACCAACCCATCATGAAAAAATTCATTTTCGCTGCCTGTGCAGCAATGGTGCTGTTCTTCGGCTCTTGCCAGAAGTCAGCAAAGCAGAAAGCCATCGACATGATCAATGCAACTACCGAAAAGGTAGAAAAAGCAAAGACTGCTGATGAAGCAGGTGTGATTTCACTCCAGCTGATCGGCGACTTGGCAAAACTTCAGGAAGAGAATCCTGAACTTGCAAAACTCGACGAAAACGACAAGGACTTCAAAGAAGCAATGGATAAGTTCCAGGCTGCTGTCAATAAGTTCCAAGCTGCAGCTCCCGCCGTTGAAGAGCCGGTTGCACCCGCTGTAGACTCGGAACTCGCAGAGTAAAAACTTGCTGTGTCATCAATTCAGCCAACGAGCTGAACCGATTCTGACACATAACCCACAATACAATCAGGGCGCGGAGACAATTCCGCACCCTGATTTGCTATTATAGTAGTGTACGATTACACCATTTCATGTTGTCAAAAATTACACAACGCGGCTTCACTGCTTCGGGCGGTCGAGGAACTGCACTGCCCCGGTATCGTCCATGTCTGTTACTTCAACACCGGCAAGTTTCGCCTCTTGCATCAGTTCGTCACGGCGGTTATCCCACAGCGACGTATGCAGCACTATCTGCCGTGGCCTGTATGACTGCTGCAGTTCCGCGAGTTTTGCACGCGAGCCGTCTGCAATGATGAGTATGTCGCAGCCGCGCAGCAGATGCGGATGCCGTGCGTCGTCAGCACCTGCGATGCGTATCTCCTTGCCGCATACCCTCACAGCCGTCTCCGCCCCGATGCGGCTTTCACATACCGTCTCCTGCCCATTGCTGTATGACGCGATGACAACCGATGAGCGGCTGTCGCGGATTATGAGCCCGTCCGCTGGTTTGTCGCCTGGAAACAGCCACACCGTAGCAACTGCAAACGCCAAGAAACCGCCGGCAACCACACCGCACCACTTGCGCCGTGCGTTGACGGAATAAGCCAGCAGGGCAAGCCCGGAGAGCCACAACACCGGCGTTATCCACCCCACCCACAGCTGAACCACCGTACCTGCCGTAACATGGCGGCAACCCTCTATGAGCCAGCCGTAGCCAGTGTCAAGCACTGTCGATGTCCACTCCATGCCAACGCCTAATGAATACATCAGCAAATGCAGCAAAGCCACCACCAAATACAACGGCAACAGGGGTAAGACCACAAAGTTGACCGGCAAGAACACTGTGGAGAACGAATGGAAATAGTACGCAAGCAACGCCCACGAGCCGAACACCGCAAGAATTGAGGAGACAAGCGTAGAGACCACAGTCCGCACGACAGGGCGCATCAGCACCTTCGATTTAGTGGCGTATGAGCCGAACGCGACGAGCGAACCGACACAGATAAAACTCAACTGCATACCCGGATCAAACAACGCCCTCGGCTGGAAAAGCATTATAAGCAACGCCGCGAAGCACAGGGCGTTGAACGACGTATGCCGCCGGTCGAGTATATAGCCACCGAGAACCACCGTTATCATTACCGCAGCACGCACTGCCGACAGATGCCAGCCGCTAAGGCATACATACAACCATATCATAACTATCACCAAACCGTATCGGAATTTCCGCGCACCGGCAAGCACAAGCGGCGCGGTCAGCAGGTATATCAGCGCGGAGATGATGCCTATATGCAGACCGCTTACAGCGAGAATATGCGATATGCCGGCATCCGAAAACACCTCCTTGTCATCGGGAGATACGGTGTCGTCATCACCGAGCAGCAGCGTCTCGAGAAACGCCGCAGTCGGCTTGCCTATGCCGCTCTTTTCCAGCACAATCTCGGCCTCTGTCCGCAGCCGCTCGCAGCGGGCAAAGAAGTCCTCGCAAGGGTCAAGCATCGCAAACTCGCCGTCTTCCACACGCTGCTGCCACAGTATGCCTCGACGCGCAAGGTAAGACACATAACCGGCGTTCTGGTAATTCGGATTGTCCTTTATGCGCTTCAATCCGTTGACGAAACGCACCCGCGAATGAGGAGCAAATATGCCGTCACTGCACGTCAGCAACACGCGGATATTGTGCAGCTGCACATTGCCCGTACCGTCAGGCTCTGTCATCCCCTCAAGTCGCACCACCATCCTGTCGCCGTATGTCATAGTCCTAACCTCCTCGACCTCGCCATATACATAATACGGCAAGTCGTCATACTCGAAATCCACATTGTCCGGCTTGCTGAAATCGTCAATGACCATACCGAGCGCAGCAAACACAGATCCTGCAAGCACATATTTCCACGGCTGAAAACGGGCAAGCAACGACGGACGACGACGGCACAACAGGTATGCAACGACGAGCAGCACGCACAAAACCGCCGGCACAGATGCCCATACCATCCCGATTTCGGCTACCGCGCTTACCGCCACGCCGACAGCCAACGCCGCCGCCGGCAACATACACGGGTATCTGTCAAACAGCTGCCTCATCGGTCATGTCGTGACATATCACACCAAAACCGCCATGACGCTTCTGCCTGTCCGAACAGCATCCGCAAGCCATTGCACACCCTTGCACCTCGTGCCGCGCACTCGCGCATGAACAAAGTTTCCTCTGGGTTGTAGACCAAATCTATGCAGGTATGCTTTCCAGTGACAAGGGAATAATCAAGCGGCGGCTTTTCATCAGAATGAACACCCATTCCGAGCGGTGTGGCATCAATAATAATATCGACATTACTCATCAGATTATCGTCAATATCAGAATACGACAATACAGCGTCTGACTGCGGATTTCTTGATACAATTCTGTAATCCACCTTCAGCTGCACCAAAGCAGCAGCAACTGCACGAGCAGCACCTCCTGAACCCAGTATCAACGCTCTCGGACAGGAGTAATCACCAAGGTAAGGTGTAACCAAAATTCGGAATCCTTCAATATCGGTATTATGTCCAAATATGGTCACACCTTTGAATATTGAACCATGATTTTCAGATGCTGTATTACGACGAATATACAGAGTATTCACTGCCTGCACAGCCTCTGCATCAGGAGACAATACATCGACATATTTCAGCACCTGCTGCTTGAACGGACTTGTAACATTCAACCCCACCAAATCTGGATTATCATTTATCAAATTAGCAAGTTCGTCAACATCCTGAAGTTGATAGGCATTATAGACAGCATCAATAGAACTATCAGCGAACTTAGTATTGAAATAGTTTGCTGAAAAAGAATGCCCGACTGGATTTCCGATTAATCCAAATTCATTCATATTTCTATTATATCAATTATTCAACAACATACTAAAAGAAACATCTCACAATATAATTACCGATACCGGCAATTACATATTTGAGGTGTACACATGATTCATGCTTTGAACAAAAAATGAAGAACAGTATATACCAGATGCAGCAATACACAGCTAAAATATTAATCTCAAATATAACCACAACACTGATTGAATCAATATATTCAGCGAAAAATGACATCCAGCCCACCAAAAGAATGGAAAGGCAAGCCAAATAATTTTTCTGACCAGCAATTGAGGCTAATGCTCACACGCGATATATCACTGATAATCATATCAATAATGTAAACAACCAACTCATTATCTGCATCGAGAATGAAATATGCAACCACATACGACCGCATGGGCAGTGAATCTCAAAACCTCAAGCCAGAAAATATGCGTATGGCATAAGATGTACTCCATGCACACTATTCCAGCTATGCACAATAACGCTAACAACATAATCGAGTGTTCAATATTGGCCGTCTACTATTAAACACACCTCTTCATTTACGAGGATAGAACGTCTCAAACGTCGAATCATCGTAATAGACCGTAATATGGCTGATTTTTTTCATCATTGGAGGTGTTTCCGCTATTTTCAACCTCAATGCCGATTGCTGGTCAATTGGTCTAACTCCTTGATTTACCGGATAGATACAGCTGTTTGCAGCAGAATTAACCGCAATTTCCTTGGCATTTTCCATGCTCTGTGTACCCTCGGAGGCTATTTTTTCATCGCTCGCATCCAATTCTCCCTGCTCATCAGGCATTGAAGCATCCCTGACCATCATGTCACCCTCGCCAAAGAGCAGCCACATCACAGACAGCGATGGATAAGCTGCATGAACCTGACCAATCAGCTTGTCACTGATCTTCTTGTTTCTTCCGGAGGTGATCTGCGAGAGGGTCGGACGAGGAATGCCACAGCTGTCAGCGAACTGAGAGGATGACAAACCTCGAGACTCGAAAAAGAGTTTTAGACGAGTCGCTATATTTTCTTCTTCCATAGACTGATTTCGTTACTATTTTTCCGTCTACAAATGTAATCAATTAAATTCAGAACCGCAAATTTAGAACCACAAATCGACATGTTTGCATTTTCATCCCATAAAACGCAAACAGCAGGCAAATCATTCCGAATTGAGAAATGCAATCCTAAACTATCTGTTTCAATCAGACACTGCAACAACTTGCAGTATAACAGGTTACTCCATTACCAACAGCCATAATCCCAATTTAGGCCAGTTTCGGGTATTTTCTTTTATGCACTCATCAAAAGGCACAGCTATACACATACAAATCAACCACTTACACACGTTGTCAACAAATACTAACGACCAAAATTGGCAAGCGAAAACCGTTGACACTTGCGAATTTTGAATATCACATCTCATATTTGCGGTTGCAATCCATTCCGAAAATCGTTTCTGTTTGCAGCGGAATTTACGATACACCATAGTTTGCAAACGTAATGTTTACAAGTACACACGACTAGTATGCGTTTTCAAACAGCCCCTTATCCCCTACTCTGGCACGAGGAAAAATTGACCAATCGACAACCGCTCACCCCGGAGGTTCGATGTCCCAGATTTTGTTTCAATAGAACCTGCCCTCGCTCTCCTCGACACAACCGAATTTTTTCGGGACAAAAATCCGCGACAATACAATATTGCCGTCCTCCCCACAGCACAGTCACGTTTCATTCTACTCTCGATGCAGTTAATATGTAGCAATATCAGGATAACATATTGGTAATTATTACGTTATAATCCGCAGGGATTCCATTGAAATATTCATCAGAAAATTATTTCCACACAGAATGTCAACTATTTGAGGCAAAATTTGCAACTACTCGCCCTCCTAAGACGCATACGCAAAGCAACGATGCGGAATAATCAGTTTGGCATCAGCTGTCCAACCACCGCTGCCGCTTCTGGAAACAGCCTTATCAAAATCGCCCGCCAACAAGCGGGGCGACATAAGCTGCTCGCCAGCATTGTCGGCATATAAAAGCAGACACACAAGCAAGTTTCCTTTGATTTCATTGAATTGAACTCACGCTTTTGACACAGGGATTAGATTTTGCCCCATAAAAGCTGTTCTAAAGAGGGTCGGGCAATTTTCCGGCAAGTTTTCAGACGCAATTTACACAATGCAATTATCCTCGACAATCACCATTTACGTTATCAAACGAACATCGCAACAACACAGCGTGCATCAATTTTCATCTACAAATGCAATTTTGCCAACACCCACGCCAACGCCATCGTTTGCGAGAATCGGTTTTTCAAATCAGCCCCGATATTCCCATCATAAAATCCACGCTATAAGAAGGCTAACAACCGCACGTCAAGACACACTCCCCATGCATCACACGTTATGACTAACCCATGGTCGAATCGATGTCGCATGATTCGCAAGTTCATCCCGCGACACTATACCCGACACAAGGAACAAAGTCCGCAAACACAAAACCTGGACTGCGAGTATGCTTTGGCAGTTCTCGTCTCGCCCACTTAATATTACCGGCAGCATCTGTTGATTCCATGTACTGACCAGCCTTTGCAGCATTGAACTTGCTTTTGAAAAGCCGTACTGCTTAACCAGCCGATGACAACACACTGCATTAATCAAAAACATCCTAACATCATATTATCATTCCGGTTATTATTCAGTCAACTGCATTAATCGAGCAATATCAACCAATACTCAATATAGCAATACGCCATTGCTTATAATGCAGATCGCTTAACAACCGACTTAACTAAATCATGCATCATAAAATGTTAGTATAACAGCTTCCTGCATCATCAAGCAACTCTCGACAAACATCCAATCCAACTGCACAACAAACCATAGAATAACAGCTCCACCATAATCAACATATCAATAACCTTACTTGATTTCAACAATAAGCCCCCGACGGATATTTCATAGCCGTATTTTTCATTACCCCTATTATAGACAATCATATCCGCAGCAACAATCATTCGAAGGCTGCAAATGACAGTCCTTAACCTATCTGCAAAATTACACCATTGTCAAATATCATCAACCGAATCATCCGGTGAAAGCACGTTGACAAGTAAACTTGCAAATTCACACTGATCATTACCGTTAATCAAAACAGCAAACAGATCGGCGACCCAAACGACAACCTCTGCATTTCCACAGCTACGTTATCGGTATCAACTTCACGGCTCATCACTGCCGGCTCATGGTTGTTATATTTCAACCATTGGAGTACTGGCAACAAATCAACATCTATGACAAACGTGTTCATTACCCAAAATTTCAAGCGTTGTCTCTCACAGCCAATGTAATTCCAAGCAGCAAATGCACAATTCCATTGTCCTTATAATTATCACAATCAAATAATCCATAGGATAACCGCACATTAAAACAGCAATCGATTACTCACACCAATAAACGATAATCAGATGTGGCACACAACACCATATATATTATTCGTCTTTGATAAAATATCCTTGCGCATTACCCGAGGCGATTTTCAAACGCATACAGCACTCAAAAGCGTCAATCAAAAAAACGATATTCCCATAAAAACAGTCCTCCGTATTACGGCAAAAATCAACTCGTATATCCAGCAAGTATTTTCATCAATTCACAATAGTCTATACAACGGACAAGGTAACAGCAGCAATAAAAAATCAGCAGCCCAGACACAGCGGCAAGGAACACCGCTTTTACGGGATATATGCGAAACCGCAGTTGAAAATATCAACCACACATCACCGGCACAATTATTTCCGGTATTCCGCCTATTCGGGTGCCTATCGTGTACAACTACCATATCTGTCACACCGCATTACAATCATCTACCGAAACGGCGCAGCGACCTGCAACACACCTTGTCGCGACTTAGATTTTGCCATGCGAAAAGGATTTACTATCTTTGCACCAAATACCTACTACAAATAACTGAAAATCTAATTACGGATGAAAACGAAACAACTGTTGCTTGGCGACGAGGCGTTGGCTCTTGGAGCGCTGCACGCCGGACTGTCCGGAGCATACGCCTACCCTGGCACACCTTCGACCGAAATCTTGGAATACGTACAGAGCCACCCGCTCACCAAAGAAAGAAATATCCACTCTCACTGGTCATCAAACGAGAAGACCGCAATGGAAGAAGCACTGGGTATGTCCTTCGCCGGCAAACGCTCAATGGTGTCTATGAAGCACGTCGGACTGAACGTGGCTGCTGACCCGTTTGTCAACTCCGCAATGACAGGTGCCAACGGCGGTATCCTCGTCATTTCTGCTGACGACCCCTCGATGCACTCCTCGCAGAACGAGCAGGACTCTCGCTACTATGCCGCATTTGCATTCGTTCCCATTCTCGAGCCTACCGACCAGCAGGAGGCTTACGACATGGCACGCTACGGCTTCGAACTCTCCGAAAAACACGGCATCCCCGTTATGCTCCGTATGGTGACACGACTCTCGCACTCTCGCGCAGTAGTAGAAGTGGAAAAGGAATATACGGAACAGAACAAGCTCAAGTTCCCCGAGCAGCTTCCGCAGTGGGTGCTTATGCCCGCAAACTCGAAACGCCGCTACGTGCAGCTGCTCAAGGACTATGACGAGCTGCGCAACGTATCGGAAACTTCCCCCTTCAACAACTACCGCGAGGGCACAGACAAGTCAATGGGCATCATCGTCAGCGGCATCGCTGCCAACTACCTCGACGAGCTCTTCCCCGGAGGATGCCCCTTCCCTGTACTCAAGATTTCACAATACCCGCTGCCGACAGGCCTTATCTCCAAGCTGGTTGACGAGACTGACTCTCTCATGGTAATAGAGGAGGGACAGCCGTTCATCGAGCAGAAGATGCGCGGCGAACTCAACCGCAACGGCGTCATCTACGGCAAACTCAGCGGACAGCTGCCCCGCACGGGCGAACTCACGCCTGATGCAGTACGCGCCGCACTGCTCGCTGTGCGTCCCGAAATGGAAAGCCTCAAGATAGCAGAGGTTACACCCACCCCGAAAATCGTCATGCCGCGTCCGCCAGCTCTCTGCCAGGGATGCAGCCACCGCGACGTATACGGCGCACTCAACGACGCGCTGAAAGACTATGAAGCTCCGAAAGTATTCGGCGACATAGGCTGCTACACACTCGGCTACCTCTCGCCGTTCAACGCTATCGACACCTGCCTCGACATGGGAGCTTCAGTGACTATGGCCAAGGGTGCTGCCGATGCCGGCGTTCACCCCGCTATCGGAATCATCGGCGACTCCACATTCACTCACTCCGGCATGACCGGACTGCTGGATGCTGTCAACGAGAACACCCACATGACACTCATCATCTCTGACAACCTGACAACCGGCATGACCGGAGGACAGGATTCTCAGGGCACCGGCAAACTCGAGGACATCTGCCTCGGCCTCGGCGTTGATCCCAAGCACCTGCGCACCATCGACGCGCTGCCGAAGAACCACGACGAGATGAAGCAGCTCTTCAAGGAGGAAATCGACTATCCCGGACTGTCTGTCATCATCTCGCGACGCGAATGCATCCAGACAGCACGCCGCCACGCCGCTGCCGCCGCCAAGGCTGCAAAAGCCAACAAAAAATAAAGACGGCATACCAATAGAGAGTTTCAATAAACAGGGTATTGCGGACACTGCACCCGCATCAGTCCGCAATGCCCAACCACAAAACAATACAGGAATTAATTCATGAAAACCGATATAGTACTCGCCGGTGTCGGCGGACAGGGCATCCTCTCGATTGCCACAATCCTCGGAGCTGCCGCTCTGCGGGAAAACCTCTACCTCAAACAAGCCGAAGTGCATGGCATGTCGCAGCGCGGCGGTGACGTACAGTCAAACCTCCGTCTCAGCTCAGACCCCATCAAGTCTGACCTCATCCCCCTCGGCGGCGCAGACCTCATCGTTTCGCTCGAGCCTATGGAGGCACTGCGTTACACCGAATACCTCAACCCCAACGGCTGGATCGTGACAAACACTGCTCCGTTCATCAACATCGGCAACTACCCCGACCAGGACGAGCTGATGAAGGAACTCAACAAGCACTCCAACGTGGTGGCTTTCGACATGGACGCTCTCGCCAAGGAGGTGGCTTCTCCCCGCACATCAAACATGGTGCTGCTCGGCGCGGCCGCCCGCTTCATCGATCTCGAGAAGGAGAAAATCGAAGAGGGAATACGTACTGTCTTCGGCGCAAAAGGCGACAACATAGTGGAAATGAACATCGTCGCATTCCGCGCCGGATACGACCACACTGCACAGTCCCTTAACAAGTAAGCCATGTTTCCTATCACGAAAGAACAACTGGAGGGTGCAATCAAAGACCTCCAGATAGCTGACATAACACAGGCCACAATACGCCAGATATGCTCGCTGGCTGCCAACCTCGAGAAAATAGCCGACGATAAGTTCGTCCACCTCGAAATCGGCAACCCGGGACTTCCCGCATCACAGGTGGGCATCGAGGCTGAATGTGAAGCTCTGCGCAGCGGCATCCCCAACAAGTATCCCGACATTTCCGGCATACCGGTGCTGAAAGAGGCTGGCTCAAAGTTCATCAAGGCGTTCCTCAACGTTGACATCGCCCCCGAGAACATATTCGCAACTGTCGGCTCGATGCAGGGCTCGTTTGCCCTCATGATGACACTCATGCACCGCATCCCCGGCAAGGACTCGATACTGTTCCTCCAGCCGGGCTTCCCCGCAACACTCAACCAGGCGCACATACTCGGCATCGGTATCGAGTCATTTGACATATACGAGTACCGTGGCAAGAAGATGGAGGCAAAGCTCGAGGAATACCTCAGCAAGGGCAACATCACAGCCCTCGTATACTCCAACCCGAACAACCCGGCATGGACCAACCTCACCGACGAGGAGCTGGAAATCATCGGCCGCCTTGCCACCAAGTATGATGTCATCGTCATGGAAGACCTCGCATACATGGGCATGGACTTCCGCACCGACTTCAGCCACCCTTACGAGGCTCCGTACATCCCCACAGTGGCGAAATATACCGACTCGTACATCATGATGTGCAGCGCGTCCAAGATATTCAGCTATGCCGGCCAGCGCATCGCCATAGCGGCAATGAGCCCCAAGGCAGCAGAACGTGAATACCCCGCGCTCAAAGAGTTCTTCGGCATGCCCCGCCTGCGCGACGCTTTCGTATTCGGCACTCTCTACGCCATCTCGTCAGGCACGGCACACTCTGCGCAGTACGCCATGGCTGCCATGCTCAACGGCGCGGCAGAGGGCACGCTCAACTTTGTCGAGACGAGCCGCGAATACGGCCGCCGCGCAGCAATCGCAAAGAAGATGCTGCTCGACAACGGCTTCCATATCGTATACGACATCGACGGCAACGTGCCTATCTCTGACGGATTCTTCTTCACCGCCGGCTACAAGGACATGACCAGCGAGGAAATGCAGCTCGAACTGATGCGCTACGGCATCTCAAGCATCTCGCTCCCCTCAACCGGCTCGGAGCAGAACGGCGTGCGCATCTGCGTGTCAATGATCAGCGACCCGGAGACATTTGAAATGTTCAACACTCGCCTAAAGAAGTTCAACGATGAACACTGACGTAAAATATGTAAGCGCAGCAGAAGCTCTGAAGCTGGTCAAAGACGGCGACCATATCTACATACAGGGGTCAACGTCCGTTCCCGAAGCTCTGTGCCAGGCTCTCGCCGACCGTGGCGGAGAGCTGCACGGCGTGACCGTCTACAGTGCATTCTGCGTGGCTAAAGGCCCGGCTCCGTACTGCAAGCCCGAATACAAGGACGCATTTCTCGTTGACTCGTTCTTTGTATCCAACTCCGTGCGCAAGTGGATTGCCGACGGCTACGGCACAATGACCCCGCGCTTCCTGGGCGAAGTCCCCGCACTATTCCGCGACGGCACCTGCCCAATAGACGTGGCGCTCATCAACTGCTCAATGCCCGACGAGAACGGATATGTCAGCTTCGGCGTTTCCGCAGACCTAGCCACTGCCGCTGTGGAGTGCGCAGACCGCGTAATCGCGCAGATCAACCCCAATATGCCCTACTCATACGGCGACCCGGTGATACACGTTTCCAAGCTCGCGGCTGCTGTCTACGTTGACGAGCCGCTAATGGAAGTGCCCACCGCCGTTCCCACTGAGAAGGAAATCAAGATAGGCAACTTCATCGCCGAGCACATTCCCGACGGCGCAACGCTGCAGATAGGCGTTGGAGGCATACCGAATGCCGTCATCCGCGCTCTCGAGAACCACAAGCACCTCGGCCTGCACACCGAAGCCATGACCGACGGAGTGTTGCCGCTGCTCGAGAAAGGCATCATCGACAACTCGCAGAAGAAAGTCATGCCCGGTGTCTCCGTAGCCTCGCTCGCGCTCGGAAGCCGACGCCTGTACGACTTCATGAACTATAACAAGGACATCATTTTCAAGGACGTGGCATGGACAAACAACCCGTTCATCATAGCACAGAACCCCAAGGTAATGTCCATCAACTCATGCCTTGAAATTGACCTCACCGGCCAGGTATGCGCCGACTCTATCGGCACACGCATATTCTCCTCCGTCGGCGGCCAGCACGACTTCGTCTACGGCTCGTCACAGAGCGAAGGAGGCCTCTCCTTCCTCGCCATGCTCGCCACTACCAACAAGGGCATGACCAAAATCAAGCCCGTCCTCACAGAGGGAGCAGGCGTGGTAACAACACGCTTCCAGACTAACTACGTCGTGACGGAATACGGATGTGTCAACCTGCGCGGCAAGAACCTCGCAGAACGCGCCAAACTGATGATTTCAATAGCCGCCCCTGAGTTCCGCGAAGAGCTCGAGCGTGCAGCCGCAGAACGCTTCGGATACTCATTCCTGCGTCTGCGCTGACATATCATCGGCAACCCCATACACGAAACACAGCCGCCCCGCGCATCGGGACGGCTGTTTTCATTGTCAGTTATATTCGCAGTGTATTACTGGTCTTTCACACGCTCCAGCTCAAGCACCACCGTGCCGTGGTTATTGATGAGAAGCACCTTGTCCGCGCTGATAGGCTTAGCCGTAGCGGCATCCTCAAGAGCTACGATCAGGTCGTTCTCAAACTCCATGTCGGGGCATACGCGGTCGGTGATTGTAAGTGCCTGGAACGAAATCGAGTTCGGCGCGTCCATCTCCGACACCAGCTTGCCGTTGAGCGTGTTACAGCCCGTATTGCCGTGTATCTTGTTCTCAGCCACGTCAATCACGAAACGCAAGTCAGGGATGTTCACCGCCTGGTCGTCAATGGCCTTGACCAGCCATGTGCCGTTGAGGAAATCGAAATTCTGGTGCATCAGCGTCAGCAGCACCTGATGCTGCTCATTCTCGAGATACAGGTAGAACTGCGACTCGTCGCGAAGCTCCCACGAATAATAGCGTACAGCGTCGAGAGCCGCGTTTATCTCCGCGTCAGTGATGCCCACCTCCGGGCACTCGCGCATCGTGCTCAGGAAATTCGTGAAACGGATAGTGCTGTCAGCCGGCGCATACTCATAGTCGCCGCTGATGTAGTTGCACCCGTTGTTGCCGTATACGCGGTGCTGCGTGATGTCAAACTTCAGGTAAGGCATCTCCTCGCAATTCTCCGTCGAGGTGTTGCCCACCTGCTCTATCGCCCAGTCGCCCTTGATGATGCCGCGCCCGAGTTCGTCAGGCGTGTACGTCTTGGCGGCCTTGTCGATGATAAACTGCTGGCGGTCCTGCGGCAGCACGTCGCGGCGCGAATGTTTCTTGCCCTTGCCCTGCTTTCCGGTGTTGCCGGCTACGTTCTCCGTCCCATTGCCGCCCAGGAAACCCTGGATGGACGAGCATGACGACAGCGACACCATAACGCCCAGAGGGAGCGTCAGCAACATATATTTGAGATACTTGTTGGTCATACTATTCTCACTTGGTATGCTGCAAAGGTAGTAAAAATCCCCGTAATGGCAAACCCTGCCGAGCCCCTGCCGCCACTCATCGCCACCGGCTGACTTTCCAAATCACTGATTCAACTGCGGTTCAATACCAACCCAGGCGGCAGTAGCACTCATCCTTTGTATACTTTATGTCCACGCACTTCTTCGGGCTGCCGGAATAGAAGCGTAGTATAAGCCCCTTTTCGGCACGTGAAATCGAGTTTGGCCGGATTCGACCTGACACATAATCATTTTCCTTCTGGGAATCGCTCTTTGGCAGCGGCATTTGGTCCACTCTCATAGAGGTCTGTGCATTTATGGAGTCTGCATTAGCCCGCAGGCTGTCCATCGCAGCCTTGTTTTTCACCTGGAAATAGTACACCACATTCTTCTTCTCGTTCACCACCTTTGTGGCAGTCACGCCGTTGCCCAAGTCCCGGGGGCAAAGCTGGTTTTCAAACTCCACAGCCGCCTTGAGATATTCCCGATCCAATTCTTCCTCGGACAGGCCGTACTTCGACACCTCCTTGATTTCCTCCGGGGTGAACAGGAACTCCTTTTCGTTATTGCTTTCAGGGAAAGTGACACGCAGACTATAATCAGCCTCTACAAAATCCTTTGCCAACGCACGGAGGTCGTAATGCATTAGCAATAGCCCAACAAGCCTTTTCGCCGTTTTCTTGTCCTGCGCATTCATTGATTTCACGACTTGGGGGTCATCGAAATGCACCGTCATCGTACCTTCGCCCTTCGAGTAGTCGCAACCCAGGCCCGTTACAATCGCAAAATCAATCATTGGAGGGTCAAAATCCAAATGCAACAGTTCCAGCTGGACACTGCGGTTTCCGCTGCCGCAGCTGCTGCACAGCAGCGACATCGTTGCCACGATGATGCACATCACAGCCGTTATCAGCGGCTTCAGGCCGCGCCCCGCGCCCGGCGCGGCTTTCATCCCGTCTCTTGAAATTACTTTCATGTCGATATGTTTTTTGTTTGGTTATTAATGTCTGCCGCCTCGCGGCAGGTTCTCACTTCTGTTTTTGATGGTTCAACTCGTTACGCAGTTCCTCTCCAGTAATTATAACCTCCACGCAGTCTGTCGGGTCATCGGCAAAGAAGCGGAATATTAAACTGACTCCTTTGTTCTCAAATAATTTGATGTCATCCTCATCTACAAGTTCCAGCAATAATCCGAACTTGGCTTCATCAACAAACTTGGCTTGAGACCGCAGGAAATCAAAACCCTCTTTTTCCTCCGCATGAATGTACATGACCACATTGTCGCCTTCACGAACGACCTGAGTTACAGACAAGGTGCCTCCAACAACCCATGGGCAAGCCTGGTTTTTCGTTGCCACCCATGAGTCCAAGTCCTGATCCATGTCAGCCGTTGGCACATTGCCTTTCGCAATCTCCTTCACTTCTTCAGGGGTGAACAGAACCTCTGCAGTCTTGCCGCTCATCTCCTTGAACACCACCTTGAATGACGCTCCGGCGTTTGCCAGTTCTATCATCCACTGATTGCCACAGCCCTGCGAAAAAGACGCACACAACAGCTTTTTCACGTTTGCCTCATTGCTCTTCAGGGTAGCAATGTCAACGATCCCATTATCCACCGACAAGGTCATTGTTGCCTCATTACGGCTCTCGTCATACTTGATGCTCTCCAGCTTGGAGCCATTGCCGTAATCATACGGACACATGCTGTTCGCCATGGCTACAGCCTCTTTCAGCTTGCTGTTTGTCTGGCCTCCGCAGCTGCACATCATCACTGACAAAACAGCAATGACAGCATACACTACCGCGCTCACCAGCAACGGTATCACATGGCTGACCGCAAGAGCTGCGGCGTTTGACTCGTTTCTCGAAATTTCTCCTTTCATGTCGATATGTATTTTGTTTGGTTATTAATGTCTGCCGCCGCCAGGCAAACCAGTTGCCTGACAATGACGCTGCGAAATTATATAGAAATCGCTACAACGGCAACCACTCCGCAACGTTGCCATGTCCAAAAGCCAACTTCAGCACATTTACGCCGCAACATTGCGACAGACAGGGGACGCACCAGCACCGCCGACACGCCCCTCGCGCATGCATCCGCGATGGGCTGCCGCTAAATCATGCCGAACATGGAGTCAACCAATTCATCTGAATCTACCGCGATGTCATAGTGCGCCTTTTTCGGGTCATCAGTATAAAAGCGGTACTTGATCCCGGCATAGTTCCACACGCAAACCCGTTTCATGGAGACAGGGCTGTTGAGGATTTCCTGTTTCCATTCCCCCTCCAGCTCCTTGTATTTCTTAAGGTCGTAATGCGTGTACATGTATATAACCAAGTATCCGCCTTCCGATTCAGCACGCATACACATTTCCGCTCCATGATAATAGCTTGGTCCTCGGCTGTTCCAGGCAAATATAAAGCTTTCCAGACACATACGGTTAATCTCCTCACGGGGTACTTTATGCCCAGCCATTGCAGCCACTTCTGCGGCAGAAAACGTGTATTGTGCAGTGTCGCCAAACTCCATCTCCTTATAGACCGCCTTGACGCTCGCCCCGGCATCGACAATGTACTGGAACAGCTGCGTGTTATCTTCCGGATAATCCGTTGTAATCAATGGGACAAAATAACTACGCAACAGCTTTGCCATATTCTCCTTGCGCTGCCGCAGGTAAACTGCGCTTATATACCCGTCGTCGAGGGCGGAGACCAATGTCACCTCATTCTTCGCTTCGTCATACTTCACGGCAAGAAGAAATCCCTCGGTTGCCCACGACGGACACTCCTCATTCATCTTGGCGACATGAGCCGCCAGTTTTTGCGTATTGTTATTGGTATTGGCCTCGGCCTCGGCACTGCTGCCGGCACACGCCGTCACCACGGCAAGCAGGACTGCATACGCCACAGCCAGCCATGCTCTTCTCCTGTACTTTCCCATATCTGCTTCCATTGCTCAATTCTGATTTCGTTCAGCACTGCATTGTAATCACTGCGTGTCAACCTGATGTCCACGCTGTCCACCGTCTCATCACTATTGAGGCGGTAAAATTGGTACACTACATCTACATCCAGAGACGCAAGCAGCGACACTGTCGCTCCACAGCTACCGAAGTAACAGTCATCTGCCAGCCGGACAAGCAACTCACGCTTCATGTCATCGGTGTCTGCACGCAGCTTCTTCAGGTTGTCGCGGTCTTGCACCAAAATTTCCACCAACACATCGGCATTCTTACGATGCACCCACGTGACTATGAACCCGTCTTTCCACCAGTATTTCGGCACAGCCTCGTTTTGCCAAGCCACCCAGCCGTCAAGGCTTGCGTCACGCTCGTCCTGCGTCAGCCCAGCCAATGGACTGTCCGAGGCCAATGCATCCGCTTTGACAAGCCAGGGACAAGCCACTGCCATGGCGAGCAATATTACGCCCGCCACAGCAATGCACACAGCAGCACTTCTCATTTCACTCCTTGTCTTCGCAAATACTCCATCTCCTTACTCTTTCCCGGCAGTACTTCATTCAACTCGACAAATGAGAACGCAATGTCAACACTCTTCTTCGGGTCGTCATGATAGAACCGGTACTCTAACCCCTTGCCGTTGCTTGTCATTAATTGCAGTTCTGCTTGAGTAGTTCTGTCCTCTGCCAGTTCTGACAACATTTCACGCTTTGCTTCATCATTGACAGCTCGCAAATAATCCAGTGCCTCTGCATATTCCACCTGAATATACATAATCACATTATCATCCTCGCTTGTTACTTCGGTAATAGTCATTCCGTCACCCAAGTCTTGCGGACAACCCTCCTGTTGCATGAACAGCCAGTTCTCAAAACGCATCTCATCAATCTCCGTCTGAGACATCTTGCTGTTCAACATTTCCTTGATCTCTTCGGGAGGAAACAAGATATCAACAGTCTTGCCACTCGTCATTCCCTTGAAAGTAGCTTTGAATGACGCGCCGGCATTGACCAAATCCTGCAACATTCGCTTGCTTGTAGATTGCGAAAGGTTCAAACGCATCTGTTTTTTCGCGATTGCATTATCCTTCTTCAGCAAAACAGGATTCGCGATTTCTTCATTGACAGCCATAAGCATAGCCACCTCATTGCGGTCTTCATCATACTTGATGCTTAGGAGTGAGCCTCCATAGCCCATATCGTACGGACACTTGGCATTTGCTGCTTCAACTGCCATTTTCAGCTTGGAGGTTGCGCTGCTGCTGCAACCTCCTCTCATCAGCATGATTGCCCCGGCCATAGCCGCGCACACGAGTACGGCTATCACCAGTGGCAATATGTTGCTGCTTCTCTTCTTCGCGCCTGCGGGCACGCCTTCCACCATGTTGTTCGGATTCTCTTCCATGTCGGATATGTGTTTTTGTTTGGTTAATACTGCGCCGCCGCTTGCACAAATCCGCTTGGCTCGCAGCGACACCACAAAATTAGCAAAAAACATCCACCCACACAACCTCTCCGCAACATTGCGTCCCCAACCCCTCCGCAATCTCGAATTTTATCGCTATCTTTGCAACTAAATAACCCCCAACGACAAGAATATGCCACGGTATATCAACAACATACATATCAACGACCTGTTCCACCTGCACGATTTCGACATCCCGGTAACGGATGACGCAGCACCGCACCTCATCCTCACCGGCAAGAACGGCAGCGGCAAGTCTGTGACACTCAACGCCATAGCAGACAGCCTTGATACAATAAAAAACGGCATAACGAAATCAGTCACACCGTTGACAGGCAAAGTTGGGTTGGGATTTGAGGATGTCACGTCCGTCATCAACGGCTACAACGCCGGGAATTTCATAATTGCATTCTATCAAGCAGCTCGCAAACCGATAATCAGCGAACCTAAAAGCCCCACAAAGCCAGAACTGACAGAAAAGACGGCCAGCCGTAAGGTATTAACCGACCAGCTGCTCAACTTCCTGTCTGACCTGAAAATACAGGAAGCTCTGGCAAGAAACGAAAACCAATATGCAGATGCAGACAAAATCCGGACATGGTTTGACAACTTCGAGGCAATACTGCGCAGCTTTTTCGACGACCCGCAGCTGGAACTCAGCTTCAACTACCGCGACTACACATTTCATATTGCCTCACAGGGTAAATCATTCAAGTTCACAGAACTCTCCGACGGCTTTTCTGCTGTCATAGACATCGTTGCAGACCTGATACTGAAAATGCAGGAGAAAGACACCCTCGTCATGGACTACCAAAAACGAGGCATCGTGCTGATTGACGAAATCGAGACACACCTCCACTTGCAGCTTCAGAAAACAGTGCTGCCGTTGCTGACCAAACTGTTCCCCAACATACAGTTCATCGTCACCACACACTCACCCTTCGTGCTAAGCTCCCTTCCCAACGCTACAGTATTCGACATGGAACACCGCGAGACTATCGTCAACCTGTCCGAATACTCATACCAGGCTCTCACAGAAGGGTATTTCGGCGTGTCGTCCGAATCGGACTATGCAAAGGCTCGGCTTGCTGAACTTAACGACCTGTTACAGCAAGACAACCTTGATGCCGATGAAAAGCAGACAGCTCGGCAGATTATAGCTGACTTCAATAAAATGCCAGAAGCGTATGCCCCGGCATTGACAGGCATGTTCAACCAGCTGTGCATTACATTCAACGACAAAATCAAAAGCCTCCACAAATGATAAGGGTTTCAAAATCGACCGACGAACCCGCCACCCTGTCAAAGACCAAGAGGTATGATGGCGAAGATGTGGCAAAGCAGCTATTTGCTGACCAACACCACAAATGCTACCTGTGCGAGAGGACAGTTGACACGGACTATCAAATCGAGCATCTGAAAAGCAAAAAACATTTTCCTGCTCTGATACAACAATGGACCAACCTGCTGTTGAGTTGCAACTATTGCAATGCCAAGAAAGGAGACCGTTTTGACGGTCTGGTAAACCCAATGACCGCTAACATCGAGGATGAAATCAAACAAACCATTGATTTCAAGAACGCCAAGGCGGTTTTCGAGACCGTTTCAGGCAAACAGACAGATGCTCATAAACAGACAATTACACTGCTCAGTCGGATTTTCAATGGTTCTAAAAACCTACAAACAAACAAACTACCATTCAGGACAACACGAGAGCAAAAATTATACGACCATGTCGTTGCCGAATTAAACTCATTTACGGAAACAATACGGCAATGGCTCGATAACCCAGATGACATAAACCTGACAGAAGCTATCCGCAAAAGCCTCTCGATCGACAGCGAACTGCTCGGATTCAAATACTGGATAGTACAATCAAACATCAAGGTTTTGAGCCAATTCCGCGACTGCATAACCTGGAACAAATCGTAGTATATGGCGGAACAGATAATCGACATACGCGAGGACAAAATCCTCGCCCGCTCGCCGGAATTGCTCGCAACACTGCTCAAGGACCACACCATGAGCCGCGTGAAAGGCCATGACTGCAACATCTTCTGGGCGACTGCCGATTATGCATCGCTCGGCGTGGGCTTCCAGTACGGCGACCAGATACTGCCCGAAAACATCACCGGCCAGCATGGCGACGTGGTGCAGCCGCGTGTCTGCAAGGACCGCGACACCCAGACCGCACGATCCCGCGACAAAGCCGAGGTGTTCACCCCGTCGTGGATATGCAATGCGCAGAACAACCTGATAGACGCTGCGTGGTTCGGGCGCGAGGGCGTTTTCAACACCGAACTGCCCGACCATACATGGGCAGTCAACACCGCCGCTGTCACTTTCCCGGAGGGGAAATCGTGGATGGACTATGTGCGCGACACTCGCCTCGAAATCACCTGCGGCGAAGCTCCCTACCTCGCCTCGCGGTACGACACCGTGACCGGCGAGTTCATACCCCTCGAGCGGCGCATAGGCATCATCGACCGCAAGCTGCGCGTAGTTTCCGAAAACTGCCGCACCTCCGGCGAATGGCTCGACGCTGCACAGACCGCTTACAAAAGCACCTACGCATACGAGTGGCAGGGCGACAGCCTCCTCATAGCCCGCGAGACGCTGCTGTATACGTTCATGGAATACTACCGCCGCCAGTTCGGGCGCGATCCGCTCGACAAGTCGCTGAAAACCATTGCATATATCATCTCGTGGAACGTGTGGCAGATGGACGGGATGCGCTGCGTCATACCCGGCACTTGCGGACAGTCCCGTGTGGAACGCGGACTGTTCGGCGACGAGGTGATAGCACGCCCCTGCGAGGGGTGCAGCTCAGGCGACATACACGCACACAACGGAATACAATGCCTGATACGCGACTGGCGCAAGTCGCCGCGCGAGAACCAGGTTGAACCGTTCGTGAAATCAATATCCCGCTGACTCCCAAAACAAAAGACCATGACATTTGAATCGACACTGACACCGAAACTCATCTATGTGATGCGCATCAACGACAGCGCACACGCCGGATGCCTGAAAATCGGCGAGGCCTCAATCCCCGACGGCAGCAATGTCTTTGACCTGCAGCCAAATTCCAAAGTACTCAATCAGGCGGCTCGCGAGCGCATAGACAGCTACACCAAGACTGCCGGCATCAATTATGAACTCATACATACCGAGACGACCATTTACCTCAGTAGGCGCAAAGTGAAGTCGTTCAACGACAAGGAGGTGCATGACGTGCTGATACGCAGCGGCATACACCGTCACAAGGGCGCGAATTTCGGCACCGAATGGTTTGAGACCGACCTCGAGACCGTCAAGAACGCCATCCGCGCTGTCCGCGAGGGCCGCAAGTCGCTGCTCAACACGGAGACTTCACAGGGACGCAGCCCGATTGTCCTGCGCGACGAACAGAAGGAGGCCGTGGCGAAGACTAAGGAGCGGTTCAAAAAGGGCAACCAGATGCTGTGGAACGCAAAAATGCGGTTCGGCAAGACCGTCAGCGCATTGCAGACCATACGCGAACTGGGCTTCCGCCGCACGCTTATCCTCACCCACCGCCCGGTGGTGGACGACGGCTGGTACGTAGACTTCCAAAAAATATTCTACGACCGCGACGACTTCCGCTACGGCTCGCGAAACCGTGGCGACTCCCTGACATCGCTCGAAGCGGCAGTGAGTGACGACACCTATATGCACTACGTCTATTTCGTCTCCATGCAAGACCTGCGCGGTTCGGAGGCCGTAGGCGGCAAGTTTGACAAGAACCACGAGATTTTCTCCACGCAGTGGGACTTCATCATCATCGACGAGGCGCACGAGGGCACCCAGACCGAACTGGGGCAAAGCGTGATCAAGGAACTGAAAAAGCCCAAGACCAAGGTGCTTTCGCTCTCCGGCACGCCGTTCAACCTGCTGGAAAACGACCAGTTCAAGGAGGAAGAAATATTCACCTGGGACTATGTCATGGAGCAACGCGCCAAGGCCGACTGGGACAAGACACATTTCGGCGACCCGAACCCATACATCGGGCTGCCAGCCATGAACATATACACCTACGACCTCGGACGGCTGCTGCGCGACTATGCCGACGTGGACGTGGCGTTCAACTTCCGCGAGTTCTTCCGCGTCAACGAATCCAGCCGGTTCGTCCATGAAAAAGACGTTGCCGCATTCCTCAACCTGCTCTGCAAGACAGACGAGCAGAGCGCGTACCCATTCTCCTGCGACAAGTACCGCGACACATTCCGCCACACCCTGTGGATGGTGCCGGGGGTGAAAGCCGCGCTCGCGCTGCAGCGCATGCTCGAGGTTCACCCGGTGTTCCAGAACTTCACAGTGGTCAACGTGGCGGGCGACGGTGACCCGACAGAGGAGGAGAACGCCAAGGCGTTGCAGCTGCTGCGCTCCAAAATCGGCGACGACCCCGACGAGACACGCACCATAACCCTCTCCTGCGGACGGCTAACAACCGGCGTGACAGTACCCGAATGGACTGCCGTGCTGATGCTCTCCGGCTCGTTCAACACCGCTGCCGCAAGCTATATGCAGACCATATTCCGCGTCCAGTCGCCTGCCACCATCAACGGGCGTGTCAAGGAGCAGTGCTACGTGTTCGACTTCGCCCCCGACCGCACGCTCAAGGTGCTCGCCGAGACAGCGAAAATCTCGACACGCGCCGGCAAGACAACAGACAGCGACCGCCAGGCAATGAGCGAGTTCCTCAACTTCTGCCCCGTGATAAGCTGCGACGGCTCCCAGATGCGCGAAAAGATGAGCGTAGACACGCTGCTGCGCCAGCTCAAGAAAGTATACATCGAGAGAGTCGTAAACAGTGGCTTTGAAGACAGCTATTTATACAATGACGAGCTTTCAAAACTCTCGGAAATCGATATACAAGACTTTAACCGTCTGAGAAGTTCTCTATCGACCAAGTCCTCTAACACACGGAACTCTATAGAAATAAACAATCAGGGTCTGACAAAAGAAGAGTACGAAGAAAAAGAACGCCTCGGGAAAAAGAAAAAGAAGAAGCAAGAACTCACCGAAGAGGAGAAACGCCGCCTCGAGGAACTGAAGAAAAAATACGAGATAAAGCGAAGTGCAATCTCGATTTTGCGTGGCATATCCATACGCATCCCACTCCTAATATATGGAGCTGAACTCAAAGACAATGAAAAAATTACGATCGATAATTTCACATCATTGTTCAAAAACGACATTGAGTCGTGGAATGAGTTCATGCCTCAAATTAAATTTGAAGAGACAGACTCTTCTGGAAGAGTTCGTAAACGAGAAAGGACCTTGACTATAGAGGAATTCAACCGTTTCAAGAAATACTACGACCCGGATGTGTTTGCAGCTGCCGCAGAGCGTATTCGCAACTTGGCACATTCAGCTGACCACCTCTCTATAGAGCAGCGTATTGAACGTATCTCACAGCTGTTCACAACGTTCCGCAACCCGAACGTTGAGACCGTGCTGACACCTTGGCGCGTAGTCAACATGCACATCTCCGACGCGCTCGGCGGCTACTGCTTCCTCGACAAGGACTTCAAGGAAACGATTGCAGAGCCGCGCTTCGTTGACCGGGGCAAGGTGACGGCCGAAGTATTCAACCCAGACACGCGCATCCTCGAAATCAACTCCAAGACTGGCCTGTACCCCCTCTACATGGCATACTCCACATACCGCGCTCGCCTCAAAGAACTAACTTCCTCTCCTCAATCGATTGAGGAAGAATGGGAGGTATGGAACAAAGTAATAGCTGAAAATATTTTTGTCGTATGCAAAACGCCCATGGCAAAGAGCATTACCAAGCGCACTCTCATAGGCTTTCGCAAAGTACGAACCAATATGTACGCGCCGAAAGACCTTTTCAACAAAATCAAAAACCAACCCGAACTTTTCATCAAAAAAGTTCATGACTTAGTAGGAGAAAACGTGAACATAAACGCTATAGTTGGCAACCCTCCATACCAGGAAGAAGGCATCAGCAGCCGAAAAGCCCCAATATACCACCTGTTCTACGACGTTGCATTTAAGCTTGCGCCAAAAGTAACCCTAATTACTCCTGGACGCTTCCTGTTCAGAGCTGGTCAAACGCCGAAAGAATGGATGGATAGAATACTGAACGACGAGCATTTCAAGGTCGTGAGGTATGTCAAAAAATCGACCGACATTTTCCCAAATGTAGACATAAAAGGGGGCGTTGCAATCACTTACAGAAATGAAAATCAAAACTTTGGGGTCATAGGAAATTATTCAGAATACGAAGAACTGCGCTCAATCATTCAAAAAGTCAAAGAACACCAGAGTTCTCATGAAGGGGCGTTTGCAGACCTTATTTCCTCTCAGGGCATCTACAAGTTCTCCGATACCGCATTTGAAGAACACCCTGAAATCTACAATGTACAAGGTACTGGAACAGCATCAAAAATCACATCTAACGCTTTTGAGCATCTTCCTCTTGTATTCCTCGACACAGAACCAGAGACACCAACAGATTATATTCAAATCTATGGTCGTTCCAACAACAAGCGAGTATACCGTTGGATAGACAAACGGTATGTGCTACCAACAGACAACTACCTCGAGACCTACAACGTATTCGTGCCAGAAGCCAATGGCAGCGGAGCCATCGGCGAAGTTCTCAGCACGCCGGTTATCGGCGTGCCGGTTATCGGCCACACCGACACCTTCCTAAGCATCGGCAAGTTTGCCGATGCCCAGGAAGCTGAACGGTGTTTGATATACGTCAAGGCAAAATTCACCCGATGTATGTTAGGTACATTAAAGGCAACACAGCACAATCCTCGCGACACTTGGGCAAACGTCCCGTTGCAGGACTTCACAGCAGAATCAGATATAGACTGGTCGCAGCCGGTAGAGGGCATTGACCGCCAGCTGTACCGCAAATACGGGCTGACCGACGACGAGATCGCCTTCATCGAATCAATGATCAAACCCATGTAATCCCCAATGCCATGCAAAACAAACAATATATAATCCCCAAACTGCCTCTGTCTGTTGACGTTGAGACCAAAGCGGTCATGAAACAGACAAACCTTGCAAGCCGCAAGCTTGCAGAACTCAAAGGCATTGTCCAAATAATTCCACAACCCTCTATCCTGATGCGCACCTTGTCTCTTCAGGAGGCCATGGACTCGTCGGCTATCGAAAGCATCATCACTACACACGATGAGCTTTATAAGGTTGAAATCGGGATTGGAAAGCTACAAACACCTGCGGCAAAAGAGGTCAGCACATACGCAGATGCCCTTTTGGGGGTCATTGACAAGGTCAAGGAACATGGATTGATCACAGAGAACACAATAAAGTGCATAAACCAAGGTGTCAAACATACAGATGCCGGGTATGCAGCAAGCCCCGACAAAGCCCTCGTCAATGACAGAACTAAGGAGCGCATATATGTTCCTCCAACCTCAATAACAGAGATTGAAGCACACATGGCAAACCTTGAACAATTTATAAATGATGACTCTATCAGCGACTTAGACCCGTTGGTAAAAATGGCAATTATACACCACCAGTTTGAGAGCATACACCCATTCGGTGACGGGAACGGCAGAGTCGGACGTGTACTGAACATCCTTTACCTTATGGCAAAGGGGCTGCTCGATTTGCCGATACTGTACCTGAGCCGCTTTATCATACAAAACAAAGGCGAATATTACCGTTTGCTCCAATCTGTACGCGACACAGGCAACTGGGAAGATTGGATTCTGTTCATGCTCAAAGGTGTTGAAAAAACAGCGAGTAAAACAATCGAATTTATAAAGGGAATGGCAGAAATGATGATGCGTCACAAGCACCTCATACGAGAACGCCTACCGCGCATCTACTCTCAAGACCTAATAAACAATCTATTCCGACACCCGTATACCAAAATCGAATTTGTGGTGAATGAACTGGGCATTTCAAGACCGACAGCGGTTTCATACCTCAATCAGCTCATCGATGAGGGAATACTCGACAAATTCAAAGTGGGGAAAGAGAACTTCTACATAAACAAAGCCCTCTACAATTTCATCCTCCATGCTTTTCATTCACCCAAAAACTCTGCCTCAGACCAGGTAGTTTCAAACATGGAATAGCAAGACAACGTGTAAAGAGTTTTTACACGTCACCAGAACATGTAAAAGAATCGCCGTTTTCTTTACGCATGATCATACACAATCTATACACAAGCACACTCACGCTGTTCGTCTATATTGCCAACACGCTGAAATTAAACCGATTACGCTTCACACCACCATATAAGAACACCATCAAACACACTGATGGCACGATAAAGCAGGGGCAAAACAGACCAAATAACGTGTAAAGAGTTTTTACACGTCGCCAGAACGTGTAAAAGAATCGCCGTTTTCTTTACACGCCCATGGTGTCATGTAAAAGATTTCCGATTTTCTTTACGCATAATCATACAAACAGCTCTCGTAAGCAGGGACACAGCGTGCCGTGTCCGGATGAAGTCTTTGCAAATCAGCGATATACATCCTTGATATTCTTCGGACACGGCGTGCCGTGTCCCTACCCAGCCGAAAACAAACCTGTCCAATTCACGAGGCTTGAACATCGGTTGGTGCGGAGGGGCGGGATTTGGGAGAGTGGCATAATTTTCGTAACTTCGCGAAGTCAGGCGGTGTCACATCCCGCAGCGGCCGTGCGTCATCATATTGTCGCGGCATGGCTGGAAACACCGCAGCTGCGCATGGCAAGCATGGACACGGCGCGGAGGTGTCCGCAACCAAGCCAATAAACAAGCAAAAGCGACTCGCACTGTGAAGAGAAGCATCAAGATATTACTCGTGCCAATAGTGGCGGCTGTGGCGGCGGCATCTCCGCTGACAGCTGCCGCCCAGGTCAACGCTGAGCAGATGGTAAACATCGGCAGGAATGTCCTGTCGATGGAGGACTACATGCTCGCCATACAGTATTTCAACCAGGCTATCAAGGCCAAGCCGTACCTCGCGGAGCCGTATTTCCTGCGTGCGCTGGCCAAGCTGAACCTGGAGGATTACCAGGGCGCGGAGCAGGATTGCTCGGCCTCGATAGAGCGCAACAAGTTCAGAGCCGAGGCGTACAAGCTGCGCGGCTTCTGCCGCCAGAACCTGCACCGGGATTCCCTCGCAATAGAAGATTACGACATCGGGCTGAAGTATGAGCCGACGGACAAGTATTTCATGTTCTACAAGGGCGTCGCGCTTCTCAACCTGGAGCGTGCCGGCGAGGCGGACACGCTGCTGACACGCGCCATTGACAGCAACCCGAAATTCAGCGAGGCGTATTCGGCGCGTGCGCGTGCCAGGCTCGTCACGGGCGACACCATTCAGGCGATGCAGGACATTGACCGCTCAATCGAGCTGTCAAGCACCGACATCAACAACTACCTGATGCGTGCCGACGTGCACGTCAAGCGCAAGGAGTGGCAGAAGGCGGCGGCAGACATGGACGAGGTGATACGCCTCGACCCGCAGAACGCGGACATGTATGTGAACCGGGCGTGGCTGCGGTACAACATCGACAGCTATGCCGGCGCGTTGGCAGACTACAACTATGCGCTCGAGCTGGACCCAGACAACACGGCGGCGACGTATAACCGCGCGTTGCTGCGCCTCGAATACCTCGACATGGAGGGCGCATACGATGACTTCTCGCGGGTGCTGAACCGCGACCCGGGCAATTTCCACGCCCTCTACAACCGCGCTATCATCGCGCTCAACCTGCACAAATGGAGGCAGGCGATAGCCGATTTCACAGCCATACAGAAGCGTTACCCAAAGTTCTACCCCATATATTACGGCATAGCCCAGGCGCGGCAGGGGCTTGGCGACCAGCGCGGCGCGATACAGATGATGCTGTACGCCGACGACATGGTGCGTAAGTATGTTGACAACCCGCGCCGCAACCCGCTCGACCGCCCGGCCATAGAGGCTGGAGTAACCAATGACCGTGGCATGGAGCAGGGCGAGGGGGAATCGGAAATCGACGTGATGGAACGCTTCAACCGCCTCGTGACGGTGAACGAGACGGAGGACGTGGAGCTGAAATATGCCGACAAGATCAAGGGGCGCGTCCAGGACCGCTCCACACGCATTGACCCCGAGCCGATGTTTGCCATATCCATTTATGACGGCCGCACGTCGCTGCGCCCGATGTCGAACTATTTCAAGGAGATAGAGGACATCAACCGCTCGCGTCTGCTGCCGCGCACCCTATATATCACCAACAGCGGCGGCGCACTGACACAGCAACAGGCCGACGAGCTGTTTGCCGTTGCCGATGACTTCACCTCGATAATAAGCACCGGCAATGCGCGTCCGATAGACTACCTGGGACGCGGAGTGGTACATTCGCTGCTCAAGAACTATGACAGTGCGCTCGCCGACCTGGACAAGGCTGTCGAGATGAACCCGCAGTTCACCGCCGCCTACCTGGCCCGCGCCACGGTCAAGGACGCGCTGTCGCGCACGGCTACGGCAACCGACGAGAAAAGTGCGCTGCGTCCCACGGCAGCTGACGCCATGGCAGACCTCGACAAGGCCGTCGAGTTGAACCCGCGCCTCATCTACGCATGGTTTGACAAGGGCAACATATACTATAATGTAGGCGACTACACCACCGCCCTGCAATGCTATTCGCGTGCCATAGAGCTGAATCCAGAGTACGCCGAGGCATATTACAACCGAGGGCTTACCTACCTCGCTCTTGGCAACCGCCAGTCGGCATTCGCCGACCTGTCGCGAGCCGGCGAACTCGGCATCCTTCCCTCATACAAGGTGCTGAAAGGCATGAAGTAAGGCGCGGCACAACAGCCGAAAATGATTTTTTCGCACAGCAAGGGCGAGTTTATTTGCCGCAATGCGAAAAAATGCGTATCTTTGCGCGATATTTGCCGAGGAGAGCGTGGCGACAACCGTTGCCATGCCGTCAAAGGCATAACAACAAACACAGACACAGCTGATTATGAACATAACTTTTCCGGACAACAGTGTCAGAGAATATCCCGAAGGAACTACCCCCCTCGAGATAGCACGCAGCATAAGCCCGCGCCTGGCGTCGGACGTGCTTGCTGCCAAAGTCAACGGTGAGGATTGGGACCTGTCACGCCCCGTCACAGGCGACGCGACAGTACAACTGTTCAAATGGGATACGCCTGAGGGCAAGCACGCTTTCTGGCACTCCTCGGCACACCTGCTTGCGGAGGCTCTTCAGGAGCTGTACCCCGGCGTGAAGTTCGGCATCGGCCCTGCCATTGAGAACGGCTTCTATTACGACATCGACCCGGGTGAGAACAAGCTAACCGACGACGATTTCGGCAAGATAGAGAAGAAGATGCTCGAACTGGCACAGCGCAAGGAGGCTATCGTGCGCCGCGACATATCAAAGGCAGACGCGCTGAAGATGTTCGGCGACCGTGGCGAGAAATACAAGTGTGAGCTGATCAGCGAGCTGGAAGACGGACACATCACCACCTATACGCAGGGGGCGTTTACCGACCTCTGCCGTGGACCTCACATACCTGACACTTCACCCATCAAGGCAGTCAAGATACTCTCGCTAGCCGGCGCATACTGGCGCGGCGACGAGAAGCGCGACCAGCTGGTGCGTGTATACGGCATCACATTCCCCAAGAAAAAGATGCTCGACGAGTATCTCGCCATGCTCGAGGAAGCCAAGAAGCGCGATCACCGCAAGCTGGGCAAGGAGATGGAGCTGTTCGCGTTCTCGCAGACCGTAGGACAGGGACTTCCGCTGTGGCTGCCCAAGGGCGCGGCTCTGCGTGACCGCCTCGAGCAGTTCCTGCGCAAGATACAGAAGCAGTACGGATACCTGCAGGTAATAACCCCGCACATCGGCAACAAGCAGCTGTATGTGACCTCCGGACACTGGGCAAAATACGGCAAGGACTCGTTCCAGCCTATCCACACACCCGAGGAGGGCGAGGAATATATGCTCAAACCGATGAACTGCCCTCATCACTGCGAAATATACAAGACCTCTCCGCGCAGCTACCGCGACCTGCCGCTGCGCCTGGCAGAGTTCGGCACCGTATACCGCTACGAGCAGAGCGGCGAGCTGCACGGACTGA